>JAHWKS010000015.1 GCA_019347795.1 Planctomycetota bacterium
CTACGTTGGCCGAAAAAGACTCCCGACCCCGTCTTGCCCCCGTTCTCTCGCGCCGCTGCGGATTCTTCGGGAGCCAAGGCATGGGATTGATCGATCGCTTTCTGGGGCCGGCCAGGCCCGACCGGTTCGCTCAGCAGTTGATCTCCGCCATGAGGCAGGCAGGGGATCCTCGCTCGGCGGTGTACGATCCCGCCGAATTTCAGCTCAAGTTCTACGACGGCGAGAAGGAAGTCGGCATCGCCAGTCTGCGGAACCTGTACGACGAGTATTGCAAGGTTCCCCGCAACATGCGGCGCCATCAGATGCGGCACGTGGTGCGGGCGTTGCTCTCGTATCACAAAGAGCTGCCGGAAGAGTTCGCCGACGCCCAATGCGACCTCCGGCCGATGGTCCGCACGCGATCGTACTTCGACATGATCCGCCTGCAGCAAGAGGCCGAGGGGAATGAAGGGCCGAACATTCCCTATCAGCCGATCGGCGATCACCTGGCGGCGAGCCTGGTGTACGACCTGCCGGAGTCGATGCGCACCATCTCGCAGGACTCGCTCGACGACTGGGGCATCACGTACTACGAGGCGATGGAGGCGGCCCGGCGGAACCTCGAGGAGGCGGAGTTCCGCTTCGCCGGGATCGACGAGCGGGTTTACGCCTCGGTCACCGGGGACAACTACGACGCCTCGCGGCTGCTCTTGACCGATCTGATTCGCAAGCTGTCGGTGCAGGGGGATCACGTCGCGGTTGTACCCAATCGCGACTCGCTGCTCATCGCCGGGGCCGACGACGAGCAGGGGCTGGCGATCCTGGCTGAACTGGCGGACAAGGCCCTCGAGGAGCCGCGTCCCATGTGCGCCATTCCGATGCGGCTGGACGGGGATGAATGGGTCCCGTGGTTTCCGCCGCCGGGGCATCCGCTGACCGACAAGTTCCGCCTGCTGGAGGTGAAGTCGCTCTACGGCGAGTACGCCGATCAGAAGCCACTGTTAGACGCGGTGCACGAGAAGCAGGGGGTCGATGTCTTTGTGGCGACGTACTCCGCGATCGAAAAGGAATCAGGCGAGGTGATGAGCTACTGCGTCTGGAGCAAGGGCGTGGACGCGTACCTGCCGAAGACGCAGAAAGTGATGTTCGTCGAAGAGGGGCAGCAGGAGCTGATCGGCGGCGACTGGGATGCCGTGCAGCGCGTCGTCGGGCGCCTGATGGCGCCGGTCGAAGACCTGTACCCGCCGCGTTGGCGAGTGCGCGACTTCCCCTCCGCCGCCGAATTGGAGCAACTGCGCGACAAGTCGCTGTAGTCAATCCTGTCTGGCAGCGGAGCGGAGCGACGCCCCAGCGCAATATCGCACTCCGCTGGGGCGTCGCTGCGCTCCGCCGCCAGCCACGCGTTCGCATGATGAAGATTCCATCGAGCCAACAGTGCTCACTCGCGGAGCGAGTGATCGACACTGGCCGGATCGCCCCACTGGCTCATCTCCGCCAGGCTCCACCGGGCGGCGAGGTAGGCTTCGGCCGCCGTGCGGGCTTCGGGAGGGAGTTGCGACAGGAGCGGCTCGTGATCGACCGCCGGGGCCCTGTACATCAGGCGGGCCAGCCAGTCGACCGGCGCCTTCGGCTCAGGAGTGATCCAGGCGGCGAACTGGGCCACGCTCGAGAGAGTTCGTCGCTGTCCCCCTTCGCCACAGCGGGCCGCCGCCGAGCGGAGCTGATGCTCCGCTCGTGCGAACTCCTGGGCCGCGGCTTTGGCCTGAACGTCCCCCTCGAGATGTAACGCAACAAAGAAGTCGCCTCCGCCCACCCGGGCCGGCTCGCCGAACGCGGATGTAAATCCGGTCGGCACGCTCCACGCCTCGCAGTGAACGTAGACGTAATCCCCTCGCCATGTGGCGGGGACGCGGAACACCGCCGCAAACTCCTGCGCCCCTTCCAGCGACGTTTGGGACGACGGCTTGAGCTTGAAGTACACGCCCGTGCCGCGGCGGATGGGACCGCTGGCCGCCAGCAACTCCAAGGCGGGGAGCTTCTCGTACTTGAGGATCACGCCGCTCTTGCTGTCGATGCCGGCCGACCCCGTGCCGGTAATCATCTTTTCGTAGGCGCCGGTGACCGTGAGGCCGAGCGTCTTGGCCTTCTCGTCCTTCTTCTCCACCAGCATGTGGCCGACCACGTCGGCGGCGAGCGTGGTCTTGGGCAGATAGTCGTGCACCTGCATCGTGCGCTGCCGGCTTTCGATCGTGTACAGGTGCTGGAGTTGCCCGTCGCTGTCGCCGGGAGCGATCAATGTGGAGATCAGGAAGCGAGCCTCGATCAGCTTCTCGCCGGGATTCGCTTCGGCGAACTCCACCGGCGTCACGTCGGCGCACGCGACGACGGCGTCGGTGTCGAAGCGCACCCGCGGACCGCCCGCCGCGACCGGCGCCGTCGCGCACGTTAACACCAGCCCCGCGCAGAAACCCACCACTGCCTTACGGATCATTCTCACCTCCTCACCAGCGGATGTCGTCAGCCATCCCTGGCGGCCACGGAGGCGCAGAAGCAAATTCGCCCCGGATGCTCCCTCATAGAGATCCCTGCCACGCCGGTCTCTTTCCCGGCGGAGTAATCATAAAGGCGGATTCGCAACGGTCAAGGAAAACGCGGCCTCATCGCCGCGGAATGGCGGCCGAGGTCCATCGAATGCGCCAGGCAAGGAAATTACAATGCATGCGGCGAGAGGGGAGGATGGAGAAACTAAACCGACGCAGCAGATGAAGCAGTTCTTTCGACGCCTCCGCTATAATCACCCCATGCGATTCCCACCTTACTCTTTCCTCGGGCTTTTGTTCGCCGCCGAGGCGACCCTCGCCTTCGGCCAATCCCTTCCCGCGTTTCCCGGCGCCGAGGGATTCGGCTCGCACACCCCCGGCGGACGCGGCGGCCGCGTCATCGCGGTCACGAAGTTGAATGATGCCGGGCCGGGCAGCCTGCGGGAGGCGATCAGCGCCGAGGGGCCGCGGATCGTCGTCTTCCGTATCGGCGGCGTGATCGAAGTGAACTCGCCGCTCCAGGTTGTTCACCCGTTCATTACGATTGCCGGTCAAACGGCGCCGGGGGGCGGGATCACGCTCAAGAATGGGCCGGGCAACACGTACGCGCCGCTGCAGATCAAGGCGCACGACGTGGTGGTCCGGCATCTGCGCTCGCGTCCGGGACCCAGCGGCGTTCCGCCGCCGACGCAGGACGGCTCGAATGTGGACGCCCTCACCATCGCCGATCCGCAGCGGGACGTCTACAACGTCGTCATCGACCACTGCTCCTTGAGCTGGTCGGTGGATGAGGTGGTCAACTCCTGGTACGACGCCCACGACGTAACCGTGCAGTGGTGCATCATGTCCGAAGGGCTGCACAATCCGCCCGACCGCCAGGGCGCCGGCAGCAAGGGTCCGCTCTTCGGCGGGAAGGGGAGCGATCGCATTGCCATCCACCACAGTCTGATGGCCCACAACGTCGGCCGCAACCCGATGATCAAGGCGACGGGGATGGTGGATGTGGTGAACAACCTGATCTTCGTTCCCCGCACCGTGGCGGCGTCGGTCGATGGCGAGCTGGGCGCCTGCCACGTCAACTTAGTGGGCAACTATGTGATCGCTCCGCACGGCGACGGGCTGGCCTACGGCGTGCAGGTGCTTGGGCCGCGTCCGGTCTCGCTGTTTCTGCGGGACAATCTTGGTCCCTATCGAACGCGGACCGATCAGCCGGAGTCGCTGTTTGTCTCGCCGCGGAACTCCGGCCGAAGTCGAATCGTCGAGCGTCGGGCGGAAACGCCGCCGACTGCCGCATCGCCGGCGTCCGCTGTCTTCGAAGAAGTTCTGACCAACGCCGGCTGCACCGTTCCGCGGCGGGATGCCGTCGATGAGCGCGTCGTCGCCGACGTACGCGCCGGCCGCGCCCGCGTGATCCGCGCTCCGTCGGAGGTCGGCGGATGGCCTGAGCTGGCCGCCGGAGCGCCTCCTGCCGACGCCGATCACGACGGCATGCCCGACGACTGGGAGCGCCCTCGGGGACTCAACGCGAACGATCCCGCCGACGCCGCGGCCGATCGCGACGGCGACGGCTATACGAACATCGAGGAATATCTCCACTGGCTTACGCGCTGACCCTCCACCCCAGGAGTCACATGATCGCCCTCATCGCGCATGACGAGAAGAAAGACGAGATGTCGGAGTTTGTGCGGCGCCACGCCGATTTCCTGCGAACGGAGAAACTGGTCGCCACCGGCAGCACGGGCGAGCGGCTCTCCCGCGAGACGGGGCTGGAGATCGAGCGCGTGGCTCACGGCCCGCACGGCGGCGACCTGATCATCGGCGGCCGCGTGGCGACCGGCGAAGTTCACGCGGTGCTCTTCTTTCGCGACCCGCTCACTGCCCAGCCGCACGAGCCTGATGTCTCGGCCCTGATGCGGGTGTGCGACGTCCACAACATCCCGCTGGCGACCAACCCCGCCGCCGCCGAGGCCGTCGTGCAGCACCTCCGCGCTTCCGCAGATTAGCGCCGTCTCAATGCTGAGAGCGCGTATGCTCTCATGAACAGCGACTACGGCTTGATCTCAAAGATCACCTCGATCTCCACGGAGATGTTCCCCGGCAGGCTGCCCATTCCCACGGCGCTGCGGGCGCCGACGCCGTTCTCGTCGCCGAAGACTTGGGCGAACAGCTCGCTGCAGCCGTTGATCACCGCCGGGTGATTCTTGAAGTCGGCGGCGGCGTTGACCATCCCCAGCGTCTTAATCACCCGCTGCACCCGGTCCAGCGAGCCGAGATGGGCTTTCGCGGTGGCCAAAAGCGCCAGCCCCGTCTGCCGGGCCGCGTCGTAGCCGAACTGCTGATCGACCTCATCCCCCACGCGGCCGGTCATCAGCGAGCCGTCCGCCTTGAGCGGGCCGTGCCCCGAGAGATACGCGAGGTTGCCGACCAGCAGGATCGGCTTGTAGACGCCGGCCGGCTTGGGGGCCGGAGGCATTTCGAGTTTAAGCTTGCTCAGGATGTCCTGGAGTTTTGCGTCGGCGCTCATGGGGCGGAGGTCAGGGGTCAGGGGTCAGGGGTCAGGAGTCAGGGCGCGACGGCCCTGGTTGACTTTTTTGGCGGGAACCGTGCGATCGCGGGATGCGGGTCGCCTGGAAATTGACAGCCAACTTTCCAGGAGAATGTGAACATGAAACGGATCAGAATTCCTGAGTTCCTCCGCCGCGTCACTCCGTGGGGCGACGGACTGCGGATCGAACTGTCGTACATTGAGGGCGAGGAGCCGACGCTTCCTCCGCAAAAGGAACGCAAAGTCGCTCCCCTACGCCTGGTCGCGAAAATGATCCAGGCGATCGTCGGCCGTAAGATATAGCCTCGCGGGCGGCGATACAAGACGCACCCGGTCGTGCGGTCGTGCAAACGAACGAGATGCCCTACCGCTGATACGGCTGGAAGGTGGAAGGCTGCTCGCTCACGGCGGGCGCGGGGGACTTCGCCGGGGTTGCGGCGCCGCCGAAGAAGCGCGTGGTTTCTTCGGCCGCCAGGCGCGTCTCGGGGGCGTTGCACTGCACCACGGCGCGGAAGATGTGATTGCCCGCCTGGTCGGCCTTGGCCCGAATCTTCAACACCGCTTCGCCGCCCGGTTCGAGCGAGGGAATCGGCGCCGCGCTCACCTGGCCGGCTCCCGTCTCGGCCGGCAGACCTTCGGCGCCGGTCGGCTCGATGCCTTCCGAGAAGAAAGCGCTGATCTCGACTCCCGCCGCAGCCTTGGTGCCGCGATTGACGACCCGCACCTCGTACGTCACCTCTTTGCCGACGGCGATGGGGCCGGGCGGATCGTTCACCACCAGCTTCAAGTCGGCCAGCGCCTCGACCCGCGTCAGCGCGGCCGCGCTTGCCTCGAGACCGCCGGAAGCGCGAGCCTGGAACTGGAGGCGCTTATCCCCCTCGTCCTTCATCATGCAGGTGAAGGCGAACGTGCGTTCGTCGCCGGGGGCCAGGCTGCCGATCCGCCACGCGACGCCGCCGCTCTGCGACGTGCCGCCGTCGGCGCCGGGCTGATACTCCACGCCGCTGGGGAGCGTCACGCCGACCGCAAGCTCCTCCGTCGCGGCGTTCCCCACGTTCGCAACGCGCACGTTGAACTCGGCGGGGGCCCCGGCGTATTTCAGCGGCGGTCCCTCGACGGCGATCTCGATCTGCCCGCGGCGGACCATCACTTGCTCGACCGCCTCGGCCTGCAGTCCGCCGTCGGCGTTGGCCTCGGCGCGGATCGACAGCAGCCCCGCCTCGCGAGCGGTAAGCTGAATCGGGATCTCCTTGCGTTCTCCCGCCCTCAGCGAGCCGATATTGCGGGCCGGCGGGGCCTCCTGCCCCGAGGAGAGCGGCGCCAAAGAGAGCAGGACGTTTTCGGCGTCGCCGGTGCCGGGGTTGGTGAGCGTGATTGTGTACAGCTTCGTCTCGCCGAACATGATGTCCTTGGGGCCGGCCAGCGTCATCGCCAGTTGCGGCTCCAGCACGGCGATTTGGGCGGCGGCCGACTGCGGAGCGCAGCTCCAGGTGGCGGCCAGGTCGAAGGGGCGCGTGTCCCGCGGAATGGCGTTCACCGTCAACTCGGCTTTGGCGCCGCGGGGCAGCTCGCTGATCGACCAGAGCAGCGCGGGGGCCCCCGCCGGCGAACGCCGCAATTCGGCGCCGCCGTGGGTGGCCTGCCCGACTGCCAACTCGACGTTCTGACCCGACTCGACTTGCACCTGAACCTGGCGAGCGGCCGCGTCGCCCGTGTTGGAAATCATCATCGTGAACGGCGTGGGCCGGCCAACGACAATGGACTTGGGCCCGATTGTCTCCAGCCGCAACTGCGGGCCGGCGCCGACCACGATCAGCTCCTTGCTGGTGGCGGCGGCGCGGAACGGCTGCGGATCGCTGGGAAGCGAGGCCTGCCGCGCAAGCGGGGCGTCGCCCGTTTGCCGGCGCGAAGTGGAAGCGTCCTCGTCGGTTTCCTCCGCGGACGGCGTCGTCTCTTGGGCGTCGCGTAAAGACGAAGACGGCGGCGAGCTGAGCGGCCGCGCGCCTGGCGGCAACGAACCCAGCGGACGCGCGCCGGCCGGCGTCGTGGACGAACCGCGTGTCGGACTCGCTTGCGGGTTCATGGCGCTGCGGACGGCGGGGGCGTCGCTCGATTGCGTGCTTCGCTTGAGGACCGACGGAAGAGCGGCGGCCGTGGGAGCGGCGGCGGTGGCGCCGGCGCCAGCGCCTTCCGGGTCCGGACTCAAGAGGCCCGGCGCGGCGGCGCCGGTGTCGTGCTCCTCGACCACCGACTGGCGAATCTGCTGCAGCCGCTCCGCCAGTCCGCCCCGGCCCGACGTGCGGAGTTGCGAGGCGCCTGCGTCCATCGGCGCCCCCGGCGTGGGACGCGACCTCAGGCCCGAGCCGAAGGTCGAGCCGCGGAGTTGATCGTCTTGGGCGCGAACCAGCGCGGCCGCCGCTCCGCCGCTCGCCAGTAAACCCAACAGGAGTACGAGCTTGAAGCGCATGTCGTGGTCCTCTGCGGAAACGGGTACAATCGAGGCGCGATCCCCGTATCGGCCGAAAACGGCGTAAGGGTTCAATCAATCGTGTCGAATTTTCCGGTTTGTTAAGCCGGGCAACTCCGCAAAGGCAGCCATGAATACATCCTCCCGACGCGCGAAGATCGAGGCCATGCTGGCGGATGATCCGCGCGATCCGTTTCTGCGCTACAGTCTCGCACTGGAATTGGAGAAGGAGGCGGAGCACGAGTCGAGCCTGGCCCGCCTCCGGGAACTCGCCGCCGAAGAGCCGCCGTACGTGCCGGCGCTCTTCATGGCGGGGCAGCAGTTGACGCGGCTGGGACGCATCGAGGAAGCCCGCACCATCCTCCGCGACGGCATCGAAGCCGCCCGGGCGCAGAACAATGACCACGCCGCGGCCGAAATGGCCGAGTTTCTCGCGACCCTCGGCGACGCCGGATGATTCCCTGAAGTCAATCCCAACATGCCCGTTCCTCATCCAGCGACCGGCGAGAACCTTCTGTTTGGCATCCTTGCCTTGCAGAACGATTTTGTGTCGCGTGAGCAGTTGGTCGCGGCCACGGCGGTCTGGATCGGCGATAAGTCGCGTTCACTGGAAAGCATCCTCGCGGAACAGCAGGCGCTGGACGACGACGAGCGCCAGTTGCTCAGCGCCCTGGTGCGTAAGCACCTGGCGAACCACGGGAACGACGCGGAGCAAAGCCTGCGGGCGCTCAGTTCGGTCGATTCGAGCGTGAAGAACGAGCTGACTCGGCTGAACGATTCCCTCGTGACTCGGAGCGTAGCGCAGGTATCGCTCGATCGGCGCGGAGAGGGGAACGACAGCGCCTACGCCACGCGGCCGCCGGCGGCGACTGAACTGACGAAAGCCGGACTGCGGTTCCGAGTGCTGCGGCCGCACGCCCGCGGAGGGCTGGGCCAGGTGTCAGTGGCGCTGGACAGTGAGCTTCCCCGCGAAGTCGCGTTCAAGGAGCTGCTCGACGAGCACGCCGACAGCCTCTCCAAGCGGGGCCGCTTTCTCATGGAGGCTCAGATCACGGGCGCCCTGGAGCACCCGGGCATTGTCCCCGTCTACGGACTGGGCCACTACGCCGACGGCCGGCCGTTTTACGCGATGCGGTTCATCCAGGGGGACAGCCTTAAGGAAGCGATCGCGGCCTACCACAAGCCCGCGGCGCGTCGCGGCGATCGCGGCGAGCGGGCCCTGCAACTGCGAAAGCTGCTGGCGCGGTTCATCGACGTGTGCGATGCGATCGACTACGCCCACAGCCGCGGCGTGCTGCACCGCGATCTGAAGCCGGGCAACATCATGCTCGGCAAGTACGGCGAGACGCTGGTGGTGGACTGGGGGCTGGCCAAAACCGTCGGCCGCGACTCGCGCGACAGCGATGAACGTCCGCTGGGCGTCTCGCGAAAAGAGGAGAGCGACGAGACGGTGATGGGAAGCATCATCGGCACGCCGGCGTTCATGCCTCCCGAACAGGCCGACGGCCGTCACGACCTGCTCGGCCCCGCCTCCGATGTCTACAGTTTGGGCGCCACGCTCTATTGCCTGCTCACCGGCGCGCCGCCGTTCCCGGACGAGGGGCTGGAGACGACGCTGTCCCGCGTCCGCAGGGGGGACTTCCCTCGGCCGCGAGAAATGGATCGCCGCATTCCTCGGCCGCTGGAGTCGATCTGTCTCCGCGCGATGGCCTTGCGGCCGCAGGATCGCTACCCCTCGACCCGCGAGCTGGCCGAGGACGTCGAGCATTGGCTGGCGGATGAGCCGGTGGAGGCGCATCGCGAAGGAGCGGCGGAGCGCACCGGCCGGTGGATGCGTCGCCACCGCAGTTGGACGATGGCCGGCGCCGCGGCGCTGGTGCTGGTGGCGGCGGTGTCGTCCATCTCCGCCTTCGTGGTGAACGCCGCCTGGCGGGAAGAGGCGAACCTGCGGGCCTTGGCCGAAGAGACGCGAGAGTTTGACGTGCGGCTGCTGCAAGCGCGAGCCGGAGAGGATGTGTTCGAGGAGTCCGCAGTGCGATCGCTCGACGCGCAGTTGAACCGCATCGCGGCGCTGCCGGTCGCCGAGGCCGCCGGCCAGGCGGACCTGCGCCGGCGCCAACTGTTGGACGCCTACGTCGCGAGCATGCACCGCTCGCTCGAGAAATCTCCCTTCACCGATGAAGACCGCGAGCAGTTCGACCGCCGCTTGGAGACGCTTCAAAGCGTCTTTCGCGACGGCCCCTCCGATCGCATGGCGGCGGCGAGCGAAGACTTGATCCGTCGCCGCGACAGCCGCCTCACGCAGTGGGACCCGCTGCTCGATTTGCAGCCCCCGATTCCTTCAACGAAGGTCAGCGAAAGCTTCGGAGCGGACATTGTCGTCGATAACGGCGGCGTACGGATGGGACGCAGCGCCGGCGAGGAGTTCGCGTGGGTGGACACCGGCGCCGCATGTCCGCCGGGGAACATCGAGTTGGCGGAGGAGTTCGACCTGTCGTGGAAGTCGGCGCCGGCGGTGGGGATCGCGCTCAATCACGACGGCGAGCAAGGCTACGAGTTCTACGTCGCCGCTCCCGCCTTTCAGCCGCGCGGCGACGCCGCCTTCGAGGTCGGCCGCTTGCCGAGCATGGGGGAGGAGTTGTCGCGGCTGGATGATCGGCAGTTGTTCATGCTCGTCGCCCGCAACGGCGAGTTGATGCGGCGGGCTTCGCTGCCGGCGCTGGACGGCCCGCTGCGGATGACCGCCCGCCGCGAAGGCGCCAAGCTGACGCTCTTGGTGAACGACATCCATCGCGTCGAGGTGGAAGATCCCTTCCCGTTGCCGGCCGCTTCGCCCGGCCGGTACGCGGTGTTCTGGCCGCGCTCGACGTACCTGGAGCGGCTCACCGCGCGGCGCCAGCGAGCGGCCCGGCTTCCCACGCCCATCGAGGAGGCCGACCAACTCTACGCCCAAGGCTACTTCTCCGACGCGCAAAAGATTTACGACCGGCTCGACTCGACCGAGGCGAAGTACAAGTCGGGCTTGTGCCGGTACTGGTTAAATCCCGACGACTACTTGCAAGTGATGAAGGCCGTGGCCGACGAGTCACCCGAGGAGGCCGCTCAGTGGTGGCTATTGGCCAACGTGCGGCTGATGAAGGAGTACGCTAACCAGGGCAATCGCGAGCTGTTTCGCCAGCGGCTGGGGCGCATCGCCAGCCGGTTCGATTTGGCCGACGCGGCGCGGCTGCTCCCCGCCAGTGAGCGGCAGACGCTCTTCGAGGACATCCGCCGCATCGGGCAGCGATACCGCATCGCGGTGGCGCCGCAGGGGGACATCGAGGACCTGCAACTCGCGGTCGAGTTGGACGGCGCCTTCAACGAAGACGTCCACCAGCGCCGCACGACCCGGTGGCGGCTGGCCGACGCCTATCGCGTCGCCGCCGTGGTGCGGAACGATCCGTCGCTATTTGAGAACGCCAAAGAGATTCTGCGCGACCTGACGCTCGACAAGCCGGACGAGTTGCCGGTCCCGCCCCGCGAGCGGGCGGCGATCGTGTCCGACCTGGCGTGGGTGCTGATTGTCGAGGAGAAGAACGACGAGGCGCGGCGGGAAATCGAGCAATGGCTGCTGGACGCCGAGGGAAACGTCCAACCGGACTACGCCTCGCTGCTGGTGGATCGGGCGCGGCTGGCGTATCTGGAAGGCGATGTTGAGGCGGCGACGCGCGACTTGGAGGATTTCCTGCGTCGCGCCGAGGAGGATCTCGATCGCATTTCCCACGCCGAATACTCCGCCGCCCGCCTCCTGCGCGGCATGATTCACGAAGATCGCGGAGAATACGACCAGGCCCGCGAGAACTTCTTGGCGGCGAGCTACCGCAACTGGCGCGGCGGCGCGCCCGCGCCGGCCGAGTACGCCGACGCTTCCGGGGTGGAGATGGTGCGGCTGACCGACTCCTACAACTATGATTCGGTCGCCACGTCGTGGACCGACGAGCTCACCGCCGACGAGGCCTATCGCCGCGTGCTGTCGCTGGCGGCCGGCGGCGGGATGCGCAGCCTCACCATTGATAAAGTCGTCAAAACCGCCGTCCCGCGCGAGCTGATGCGCGAGGTGTCGGTCGGGATGTATCAAGGCGAGCGAGGCCGACGCCTGGGACGCGAGACGGTGCTGCGGAAGCTTTCGCTGCGCGCCGTCCACATTGAAGCGGCGCAGCAGATGATCTTTCTGGGCGTGATGAAGAGCGCCTTCGCCGGCGAGACCCCGACGCCGGAGGAGGAGCAGTTCATTTACTCCCAGTGCATCGAGATTGTGGACGCCTTCGATGCGAAGCAAATTGACGATCGCGACATGGTTTCTATCCTTGAGTTCTGGCAGGGGACGGGAAGCTTTACCAAATGGGAGAGGCTGGCCGCGAGGCTCGAGCCGCGCCTGGCCGCCTCGATGTCCTACTTATTCGGCAGAATGCACATGCTGCACGGGAAGACGGAGTCCGCGAAACGCTTTTTACGATATGCCTTAGAGCATCCCGCCGTGAACTCGATCACCCGCGATTGGGCCCGGCGAGACCTGAAGCAAATCGAGATGATGAAACCGCCGGCAGGATAACCACGCACTGCGAATGCCCAACTCTGGCGCCTCGTTCCTGATGATCGTGCTCGCTCTCGCGTCGGCGCTGCCGGCGGCGGAGCGGCGCAGCGCTCGGATTCTGCCTGCCGCCGCGCGGGCTTACGTTTCCGTGGCGGATTATGACGTGTTCCAGGAGCGCTGGAGCGCCACGAACCTCTCGGCGTTGCTGGACTCGCCGGAGCTGCGGGCGTTTCGCGACCAGATTGAAGACCAGCTCGGCGTGCGGCAGGCCGAGATGGAGCGGCTCTACGGCGCCTCGCTGGAGGAGCTGTTGTCTCTCAGCGTGGGCGAGGCGGCGGTCGGCGTTGTGGAAACGTCCGACGAAAAGACAACGCTCATGTTCCTGGTGGAGGTTGGCGACGATCGGGCCGCGGTCGAGAGCCTGTTGATGAAGGCTGAGGCCCGGCTTCTGGGGCAGGGCGGGAGAAAGTCCGAGCAAGTCATTGCGGGAACAAAGGCCACGATCTACCACGTGCCGCGTCCCGACGCCGAGGACGAGGAAGTCGTCCACTTTGTCAAAGAGGGCGTGCTGGCCGTGAGCGGCGACCTGGCGACCGCTGCCGACGCGCTCCAGCAGTGGGATGAGCCGCGGGAGGGAAAGCTCGCGTCGCTGCCGGCGTACCGGGATGTCGAGGATCGCCTCGCGGCGGCGGACCCGAACGCAAATCCGCCGGTGATCTTCTTCGCCGATCCGCTGCGGCTGGACGAGCTGCTCGATCCGCCGGAGCTGCAGGCGGATGGGACGCGCCGGCCGACGTTCGCCGACCGGCACGGCTTCGACGCGATTCAAGCAATCGGCGGGACGCTGGACGCGGCCGCCGGCTCGTACGATCTCGTCTATCGCCTCGCGGTGTATGCGCCGCCGCCGCACGAGAAGGGAATGCAGATTCTCGACTTCCCGCCTGGAGAAGACTTTGCTCCGCCGGCGTGGGCGCCGGACTATCTCAGCTCGCTCACCACGCTCTACTGGCGGGTGGAGAAGATCATCGAGCACATCGGACCGCTCTTCGACGACGTGGCCGCCAACGACGAGTTCGGCACGTTCGACGTCATTTCCAACGACGTGAAGACCGAGCTGGACGTCGATCTGAAGGAGCTGTTTGCTCGGCTCGGGCCGCGGCTTGTCATCTCCAGCGATTACCTGCCCGACGTGGCGGGCGCCAGCCAGCGGGACATGGTCGCCGTGGAGATCAAGCCGGGCGAGGAAGCCAAGGTTGAGGAGGAGATCGCCCGCCTCTTGCGCGACGATCCGACGGTCGAGCGGATCGTGGTTCAGGTCCCGCACCGCGAGGGGCAGCGGATCGTGCTCAACGACCGCACCCTCTGGCGCGTCGGGGAGGCGGGCGGACTGGGCGGCCGCAGCGACCGCCGGGGATTCACCGCCGCCGGCGTAATGGTCGCCCGCGGCTACCTCTTCATCGCCACGAACTACGACATGCTGCGGCGGCTGTTTTCGCCCGAAGGGCAGGTCCGCAGCCCCCGGCTGGCCGACGCCGCCGACTTCCAGCAGGCGATGAAGCAGCTTGACGCCCTCGATCCGCAGCCCGCCTGCGGCCGAATGTTCGCCCGCACGGAGCGAGATTTTTACACCACGTATGAAATGCTGCGGCAAGGACGCATCGACGAGGCGGAGACGATCTACGGACGGGGAATCACGATGCTGCTGGAGCAGCTTGGGGACGAGGTGAAGCTCGACTTCGACTCGCTGCCCGAGTTCGCCGAGATCAGCAAGTTCCTGGGGGACTCGGCGGCGACAATCGCCCCGCAACCGAACGGATGGATAATCACCGGCTTTTTGAAACCGAAGTAGCAGGAACAACGGCGGACGTGGGGATGGCTGGCGGCGGAGCGTAGCGACGCCCCAGCGAGTTTTGAGCGGATGCTGGAAATCACGGCGGGCAGGCGGCCCGCCTCAGCTTGCAGGATGCACGGCCATGAGGACGCTTCTTTGGGGAGTTTCGATCTGGTTCGCGGCCACCACTGCTGCGGCCGGCGGCGGCGAACTGGCGAATTTGGCGGAAGACGCGCGGCCGGCGTTTCGTCCGGTGGACGAGGCGGATGTCGCGAAGGCGGGATCGGCGGTCGAGGCTGCAAAGTCGCAACTCGAGGCATATCTGGCTCGCGATGCAAGCCGCGCCGCGGCGTGGAAAGCGTACCTGCGGCTATCGTCGCTCGAGGAGGAACTCACTCGCGGGACGGCGGCGGATGTCGCGGCGCTGTCCGACATCCGTGCGCTGCTGGCCGCCAATCACGAAGGCCTGGAGTTGCCGCCGTTTCGCCGGCTCCGTGCGGCTATCGATGAATACCTGCTGACGCTCCAGGCCTTTCGTGCGCCCCCGACGCGCGAGGAGTTCGAGCGCCGCATCGACGACCTCATTTCGCTGCTGTCGCGATGGGAAACGGATCCCGACGACGCCGCGCATCTGGCGATCTCCCGTCATCTCGCGTGGCTGCACGCCAAGGGGCAGGCGCCGAGCCTGGTGCGCGAACTCCAAGCGCGGCTATCGGCCCCGAACGCATTTGTCTACGTGGCGGCGCAAGTGATCGCCGCGGCGACGCAGGAAGAGGTCGATCGCAATACGGAGATCAACTCCCGTGAGGACGACCAGTTCACGTTCGGCGCCGGGCGGCTGCAAGGCCGGGCCGCGGCGTTTCCCGTCCCCGGCGCCGACGGCCGCGGCCAACTGGAAATCCGCTTTTCCGGCACGCTCCGCACCCGCGTCACCACGGTCCAGGACTCGGTCCGCGTCTACACGCACGGCTGGGCGCCGGTGGTGGCTCGCAAGCCGGTAATCCTGACCGAAGGGGGTTTCGTCCCGCAGCCCACCTGTTCCCGGGTCTGTTACAACAACTTCGTCGATTGCATCAAGACCACGCTCAAGGGTCGCGTCGCCGATGCGATCGTCAGCAAGCTGGCCGGGGTCTACATTAACGCGACCGAAGAGGAGATCGAGTACGACGCCGCCCGCGACGCCGAGCGGGAATTCAACCAGGAGTTCGACGAAGACGCCGCCGACGACCTGGAGCAAGGGAACAAAGACTTTCAGGAGAAATTCCGCAAGCCGCTCCTGCGGCAGGGAATGTATCCGCGACGGTTGGAGTTCCGCACCGACGACGAGTCGCTCCAGGTGGTGATGCTGCAAGACGGCGGCGGCCGGCTGGCGGCGCCCGGCGCTCCCCAGGCGCCGGCGGCGGGGACCGACATCGGCGTGCAGTTGCATGAGTCATTCCTCAACAACTACGGCGCCGCGGCCCTGGCCGGCAAGTTCTACACCGTCGAAGAGTTCGAGGCGATGCTCCAGGACGCGATGCAGGACCTGGGGCTGGACGAATTGGCGGAGGAGGAGGACAACGACGAGGCGCCTCCCGGCGACATCGGGATTCTCTTCGACGCCCTGGAGCCGGTCCAAGCGCAGTTCGCCGGCGGCGTGGCGACGATCATCGTCCGCGGCGAGCGATACGTGTACGAAGATCGCGTCTACCCGCCGATGAACATTATCATTCGCTATCGCGTTGAAATCGATCAGGGCCGGCTGCGGGCGACGCTGGTGGGGGAGCCGGAGTACGCCCCGCCCCCGGGCGTGCGCGGCCTGCGGGTGGCGGCCCTGCGGCGCATCCTCGAAGCGCACATCACGCCGCGGATCGAGCCGGAGGTCGTCGCCGGCGAAATCCGCCTCCCCGACACCGACGGCGAAGACGAACTCGGTCCCCTCGCCTTCCACCACATCGCTGCCGACAAGGCCTGGCTCACGATCGCCCTCCGCCGCCGCGATCAGACGAGAGTCACGCTGCCCCGCCTCGGCGACCGATTTTTCCTTCCGTCGCAATCCGCCCGCGCTGGGCGCCCACACATCGGCGCCGCGAGAAGCTCACGCCCGGCGAGATAGCACGCCGCGGGCTCAGTACCACTGATAGGCGTATTCGTGGAAT
>JAHWKS010000646.1 GCA_019347795.1 Planctomycetota bacterium
ATGGAGTGATGGAGTGATGGAGTGATGGAGTGATGGAGTGATGGAGTGATGGAAGGCTGGCGAGTTTTTCCACCACTACTCCATCACTCCATTACCCCGTCCTCCATCCCTTTCGTCCTCAGGGCTATCGCGAAGCCCTGCATCTCACACGATCCAAGTGGCGACGACGAAGAGGATCACGAAGATCACGGCGATGAACGTCATCACCCACGCTCCGAACCGCCAGGCGTTCGCGAGGATTGGGCCCATCAGCTCGTGACGGGTGGCGCCGTACACCAGACTGATGACCACCACCAGCGGGAGCAGATACCAGAGCTGATTGAAATAGGTTGGCGTTTCCATAACTGGCGAGGCGCTCGACGGAGGCAGGACTAAATTCGGGACGAACAAGGGCGCGGTCACGTCTTCTCATCGCCGCCCGGCGACTCGTCCTCCTCTTTCGGCGCCGGCAGGACGGGACCGGCAAAGGCGTCGTAAATGGCGAGGATGTTCAATAAGCCCGCCACCATCGTGTAGAGCGTCGATAGCTCCCAATACTTGTGGTACGACTCGTGCCACTGCGACAACTGGTCGGGGGCGTTCGGGAACGGCGACTGCTCCGGAGGCGCCATCACCCCGCCGAACAGCGGCGCCTTGCCGTGGCTGACGCGATACTTCTGTACGATAGCCGGCAGCGCCGGCGCCCCCACTCCGAGCTGGCACAGGTAATGGGCCCGGGTGACGATGCCTTTCCAGGCGGGGGCGCCTACGGGAGCGTCATCGGTCCACGCGGCATAGACCGCCTTTCCGTCCGACAGCGCCAAACCGAAGAAGAACGTCCCCAGGATGCACACCATGTAGAGCACGCCCTTGGCGTACCGCCGCTGATACAGGTGTCCCGCCCCCGGCCATAACCACGCCAGCACCGCCGCCACGATGGGGTCGCGCAAGTCCACCTCGATCACATCCAGGGCGGCGGCGGGAGGAGCTTCGGTCGTCATACAGATTGCTCGCGGCAGGATAGGCGGGGCTTTCTCATTCTAACGATTCGGCCCGGCGAGGCCAGATCAGACCGGCTTGTAACGGTTTGGCGGGAGAACCTCAAGGAGAAATGTGTCGCGGGCGGATGTTTACCGGTAGCGCCCGGTCTGGGGACTCGATGCCAACGGCGGCGCCGTCTCGATCGGGGGTTGGGAGGAACCGATGCGACTTGTTGTTCGACTGTTCGCCGCATTTCTTGTGCTCGCGCTGCCGGCCGCCGCTCCGGTCCGGGGACAGGAGGCGCCCGTCGGCGCGGACCTTGCCGGCGGCGCAAAGCAGGCCGATCCGGCCGAGTCGGAAATCGCCTTCCGCTTCTCGCAGGACTTTTTCCGCACGCTCTTCCGGCGAAACGTCGATCGCAGCAATCCCGTTAACCAGTGCATCCTGGGCGCCTGGGTTACCGGGACCAATCGCACGCAGGCGGATGTCGATCTCGTGATTCAGCCGAGTGAAAGCGAAGCGCAGATATACGTTGTCCTTACCGGCCAGTCCGTTTCCAACACCGTGGGCGTGAGCGACCCCGCCCGCATTTACACCACAACGACCACCACCTTTCGGGCGTGGAAGCTGATTCGCTTTGATCGCGAAGGCTTCGTCGCCTCGCCGGCGGGGATCGAGACGGACACCCGCTCCGTAACCCGCTGCATTGGATCGACGGCTCGCACCGAACTGGTGGACCGCGTTGTACGCCGCGTCGCCGCGGATCGCGTGGCGGAGGTGCGCGGCTACACCGACTGGCTGGCGGACCAGCAAGCGCGGCAGCGGATCCTGGAGAGCTTCAACGAATCGGTGGCGGAGGTGCTGGATGAAGCGAACCTGCGCCTCTCGGTGCGGCAGACACTCATCTCGCGGTTCGGCGGATTGGAGAATCTGCGCTACCGGCTGCTGACCACCACGCGCTTCCTGGAGGTGCTGGTCAACATCGCCAGCGCCGAGGAGCCGGAGCGGCCGCCGCTGGCGGACGACTGGAGCCTCTCGCCGCTGGAAATCTGGGTCCGCACGGCCATCGAGGACGAGACGCTCCCGCCGCTGATCCAGGAATGGGCGCCCCGCTACCGCTTCTTCCTCGAGCGCGGCTTCGAACGGCTTGCCGAAGCGGCCACGCCCGAGAAGATCGACTTCCAGCTCGAGTTCACCCCGCAGCTCGATTGGGTCGTAATGCGCTTCGGCGACATACTGCTGGAGCGGCTCGAGCAGCGCGTCGAAGAGCGGCGAAAGCGCGAAGCGGAACAGCCGTAGCGCGGGGCGGTTCGTCTGCGATGGAGAACAGGCGAGCCGCCTGTTTTACGGGCGGCGGTTGTGGACCCAATTGATGAGGCCGCCGGCGAGGAGCACGTCAATTTGGCGCGGGGAGAGTTGGTGGCGTGCGGCGATGTCGCGATTTTTTGTGCTGTTGCGGAGCTGGACGGCGCCGCCGCGCTGGAGTTGTTCGTGAAGATCGGAGAGCCTCAGCACGTCGCCGGCCTCGATCTGCCCGTGGTCCTCGTCGTCCTCAAACGTCAGCGGCAGCACGCCGAAGTTCACCAGGTTCTGCCAATGGATGCGGGCGAAGCTGATCGCCAGCACCAGCCGCAGCCCCAGATGCCGCGGCGCCAGGGCGGCGTGCTCGCGGCTGGAGCCTTGGCCGTAATTGCGTCCGCCGACGACGGCGTGTCCGGTTGACTCGCGCACTTCCTTGGCCCGCTCCGAGTACGTCTCGTCGATCACGTCGAATGCGAAGCGGCTGATCGCTTCGATGTTGCTGCGGAAGGGGAGCACCCGGGAGCCCGCCGGTAGGATCTCATCCGTGGAGATGTCGTCCCCCATTGTGAGCAGCACAGGCAGCTCCGCTTCGTCCGGGATCGGCTCGTAATGCTCGATCGCGCCGATATTGGGGCCTTTCTCCAACTCTACCTGCTTCGCCTCTTTGATCGAAAGCGGCGGGGTGAGCATCTCGCTGTTCAACAGCGGCTCTTCCGGCTCAGTCACCCGCGGGTACTTCATGTCCAGGTCGCGAGGATCGGTGATCCGGCCGCGGAGGGCGGAAGCGGCCGCGGTTTCCGGACTCACGAGGTAAACCTGGTCCTCCTTCGTGCCGGACCGGCCGGGGAAGTTGCGGGGCACGGTCCGCAGGCTGATCCGCCCTGTAGCCGGGGCCTGCCCCATGCCGATGCAGCCGTTGCACCCCGCCTGATGCAGCCGGGCGCCGGCGTGGACCAGCGTCGTCACGTGGCCGTCCCGAGCCAGGTTTTCCAGGATTTGCCGCGAGGTGGGATTCACGTCCAGCGACACCCCCGCAGCGGATCGCCGACCTTTGACGATCTCCGCCGTCACCGCGAAATCGCGATAGCCCGGATTCGCCGACGAACCGACGTACGCCTGATAGATCGGCTTTCCCGCCACTTCTCGCACCGGGACCACGTTGCCGGGGCTGGTCGGCCGGGCGATCAGCGGCTCGAGCTGCGAAAGGTCGATCTCTTCCTCGATGTCGTACGTCGCGTCCGCATCCGCGGTCAACTCCGTCCAATCGTGCTCGCGTTCCTGACTGCGGAGGAACCGCCGCACCGCATCGTCGGAGGGGAACACCGTTGTGGTGGCGCCGAGTTCGGCGCCCATGTTGGCGATCACGTGCCTGTCCATCGCCGAGAGGCGTTTCAATCCGGGCCCGTGATATTCAACGATCCGCCCAACGCCCCCCTTGACGCCGTGTCGGCGGAGCATCTCGAGAATCACATCCTTGGCGCTCACCCAGTCCGGCAGCTCGCCCGTAAGCCGCACGCCCCAAATCTCGGGCATCTTCACATAGAAGGGATAGCCGGCCATCGCCATCGCCACTTCCAAACCGCCGGCGCCGATGGCGAGCATCCCGACGGCTCCCGCCGCACAGGTGTGACTGTCCGAGCCGAGCAGCGTCTTTCCCGGCTTGCCGAACCGCTCCTGGTGCACCGGATGGCTGACCCCGTTTCCCGCCCGGCTGAACCAGAGTCCGAATTTGCGGCACGCGCTTTCCAGGAAGAGATGATCGTCCGGGTTCTTGTGATCTTCCTGGAGGAGGTTGTGATCGACGTACTGGCACGACAGTTCGGTCTTGACCCGCTCCAGCCCCATCGCCTCCAGCTCGAGCATCACGAGCGTGCCGGTGGCGTCCTGCGTGAGCGTCTGGTCGATCT
>JAHWKS010000016.1 GCA_019347795.1 Planctomycetota bacterium
GTCCGCGGGCGTCTTGGCGTGCATCTTGGACTTCCTCGGCGGCCGCTACCTTCCCCATTTTGCGCCGGACGTGCCGTTCCACCCCTACCTTCGCCTGGCCATTTGGGGCGCCTTCTTTCAGTTGCCCATCCAGTTTCTCTACAACCTGCTCGTCACGCGGGAGAACGCCGGCCGATACGTGGTGGCCGCGACCGCTGTTTCGTTGACGACGGTGACCTCGGTGATCTACTTCGTCGTGGTCCAACGGCAGGGCGCCTTGGGGTATCTCTTGGGAACGACGCTTGCGTCGGCGATCTGCGCCGGAGTGTTCGGGGTGATTACAGCGCGCATGGCGCGGCCCCGCTTTCGCCGCGACCTGGTCGCGCCGATGCTGGTGTACGGGCTTCCTCTGGTCCCCCACTTGGCGGCCAGTTGGATCCTGGAGCTGTCCGATCGAGTTCTGTTGAAGCGGTTTGTCAGTCTCGAGGAGGTGGGCGTCTACAGCGTCGGATACCAAATTGGCGCCCTGCTGAGCATCGCTGCGGCATGTTTGAACAATGCTTGGGTGCCGTTTCTGTTTCAGCGCTTGGAGCAACAGGGCGATGAGGCTGGACCGGGGCTGGCCCGCCTCGTCACGTATTATGTGGCTTTTGTTTCCTGGCTGGCGTTGGGGCTGGTGGTGTTCGCCTCCCATACGGTGTGGTTGCTGACCTCGTCCCCCTTCCAGGGCGCCAGCCGCGTGGTTCCTTGGGTCGTTCTCGGCCACCTCTGCAGCGCCGTTTACAACATCCCCAGCAACCTGCTGTTCGCCAAGGGAAAGAGTTGGCTCATTCCGTCGGCGACGATTGCCGCCGGCGCAGCCAACTTTCTCGCAAATCTGTGGCTGATTCCGCGGTATGGCCACTTGGCGGCGGCGTGGGTCACGTTCGGCAGCTACGGTTTGATGCTTCTGCTGGTGTGGTTGGCCGCCACGCGTGTTTGTCCCTTTCCCTACGAGTACCGACGCTTGGGGATCGTCGTGGCGTCCCTGGGTAGCGTCCTGGTCGTTCACGTCGCGCTGCCCTCCTTGCCCTTCGGATGGGATGCGCCGGTGCGGACCGCGATCTGGCTTTCCTATCCTGTGGCGTTGGTCGCGTTCGGGTTTCTCAACGCGCAGGAACAGGCGCGCATCGTTGGACTGGGACAACGACTGCGCGCGGGGGGAGGAGTACGCTTCCTTGCAAGACTCTTGCCATGACGATGACGCACGCGGAAATTGATGCGGTGTTCGAGGAGATCGAGTCCCGCTTTCCCGTTGAGGAATGGACGCGCCACGGTCTGCGGGTCTGGCCCTTGGTCCGCATGCGAATCTACTGGGCCTGCGCGGTGCTCCTTGCATCCGGGTCGGAACGACCCTCGTGGTCGGCGACCCTCCGAGCCCGCGTCGGGCGCGAGCTTCGAATGCTCGCTCGGCATGCCGGCGCGGGCCTGCGCGAACGTGCCAAGAACCTCCATCACCGAAGGTCCGAACCTTGCGAGGTGGTGCTGCTGAGCGACGGCGTGTCGTTCACCGACGTGGGTGGGGAATACTACGAGCGGTTTTGCGATCCCATCCAGGACCATTTCGCCTCTCGGGGCGTGACGACGTTCAAATTGACGCCCGGCGTACCGCTGTGGCCGCGTTACTCTCCCTCGATGTTGGTCGGAACGCAACTGCGCAGGATCCGAGCCGTTTGCGCCGTCCGAGCGCGGCTGTCACAGCCGGCTGATCCTCCGCCTGGTTTCTCCGCTTTGGCGGAGTTCGTTCAAGACCGGTGTGGGTTCCAATTGAATTGGGGGACGTTTCACCGCGAATCGCTCTTGGTCCAGCGGTACAGCCGGTTCTACGAGTCGATCCTCACGGCATTGCGGGCCAAGCTTGGCTTCGTCGTCTCCTATTACGCCAACGAGGGCTTTGGATTCTGCCTGGCGTGCCGGAGGTTGGGAATCCCTTCGGTAGACATTCAGCACGGCGTGCAAGGAGACCTGCATCCCGCCTATGGCGGCTGGCGCCGGATCCCCGCGAGCGGATACGAGGTCTTGCCGCAGTACTTCCTGGTATGGAGCGAGGCCGAGGCCAAGGCGATCCAGAAATGGTCGGCGCCGCGGACCGGTCATCATCAGGCGCTGATCGCGGGCAATCAGTTCCTTCAGCTATGTCAGGCGGAGCAACTCCGGCCGGTCTCCCAGTTGGCGGCGCAGGTGCGCGACTTGGCCGACCCCAAGGCCATCCAGGCGCTTTACACCTTGAGCTTTCTGGAGACGCCCAGCGACATTCAAGACATGTTGGCGGCCGTCGGCAGCCGCGCGCCCGGCCGCCGCATCCAGTGGTGGGTTCGCGTGCATCCGGCGGGCATGCACCGCCTCGGCGAAATGCGCGCGTGCTTGGAGCGAGCGGGAACGCCGGCCGCCCAGGTCAACTTGGCGACCCACCTTCCGCTTTACGCGCTCTTGCCGTCGATGGACGTCCATGTGACGGGAGCGTCTTCGACCGTTCTCGAAGCGGAATCTTTTGGCGTGCGCTCCGTCGTGGTCCGCGAGCTGGGCGCCGAGCTTTACCCGTCGCAGCTTGCCTCAGGAATCGCCTTGTACGCCCAGGGCAAAGATGATATTCTCCGCGCGATCCATCGACAGAGCGAGCGCAAGGCGCCGCGCGAGGACGTGTGCGTGTCGGCGGCGCAGACTCTGGCCGCCGGCCGCCGCATACTCGACGACCTGCTGGCCTCGGCGCAACGCAGAGCGACGGACGACCGCGACCAGCACCTCGCCGAATACCGCGCTGCCTAGCAGACGAGATTCGACGAACGCGAACGTCGTCCATCAAGAACGGATTCGCCACAATTAGCCACTCAGGGAAGAGGGTCCATGTCCGCCAAACGCAGGATCGGTCAGTTCGCTCGAAAGGCTCTGTCTCGCTCGGTCTCGCTCTCGGTCCTCGGCCAGCGCACGTGGTTCCTCCTGAACAAGTCGCATGTCCCCCGGTCCTTCCGGAATTGCCCTCCTCAGGACCGTATCGTCCTCGAGCAAATCAAGGAACGGGGGTACTGCGTGGTTCCGGCCTTTGTGCCTGCGGACGCTTGCCGTCAATGTATTGAAGAAACAGAGCGGCTCTTTCGCGAACATCGAGAGTTTGTCCACCAGGGAGAGGACCTTCGCGTGTTTGGCGCCGAGCACGTATCGGCGCCCATTCGGAGATTTGCGCACGACCCTTGGCTGATCCAGATCGCCAATGCATATACAGGGCGCCGCAATCGCCTGTTCTGCACCTTGACGAATAAGATCGTGTATCAGGAGGACGGCCTGGGGTCCGGCGGCGGCTGGCACCGCGACGGCTTTTTTCCGGAAATCAAAGCGATTCTCTACTTAAACGACGTCGATGGAGAGACGGGCCCCTTTCAAATTCTGGAAGGCTCTCACGCAAGAGGCCAAGTCCTCCGGGACATGAGAACAGCGGACCTGCGGTTCCTACAAAACCGGATCGACCTGCAGGCCGACGCCCTTGTGGAACACGACCCCTCCAGGCACAAATCGCTCTCGGGCGGAGCAGGGACCTTGCTGCTTTTCGATACGTCCGCCATCCACCGCGGCGCTCCCCTGCGGCGCGGCGTGCGCTACGCCTTGACCAACTACATCCTCGACGAGACGATCCCCACGCAGACGTTATACGACACGTATGCGCCCATCATCCGCGAATCGCACATCAAAGGAGATCGCCTCACCGGTGATTCAGGCTGCGTAACGGCCGGAGCGATTCGGCCCAAACCTGAAACGAACTTGGCCACTTCCGAACGTTTAGGACAAGCCCGATGATACGCGACGAACAATGTCCCTTCTGTGAAAACGCCCGGTTGACGATCATTCAGACTTACAAGCACCGCTGGATCTCCTGCAACAACTGCGGCAATGTCCAGCGACGCCAAAAGGCCCGGTATGCGTTCGAGTGCCTGCCGGATTTTCTCTTTCGGCTACTGCCGGGGCGAATCGGGCGGTTCCTTTCCATGAGCTTTAAGCGCAAGGCGCAGGGCGAGGACTACTACGACTACTATCTCGCCGGCGCCGAAACCGGCCGCGCCACGGCCCACGGGACGAAATGGGAGGGCGAGACGGAGCGGCTCACGCAGAGGCTGGCTGATTTGGGCGTCGATCTCCGCGGCAAGAGCGTGCTCGACCTGAGCGGCGGGCCCGGCTTTGTCGCGCAGGAGCTCTCCCAGATCTGCCGCAAGGTGGTCGTCACGGAATATAGCCGCCTTGCCGTGGAGCGAATGAGAAAGCACTTGGGGGTCGATGCGATCCGGTACGATTACAACTGCGACGACATCTCCGAGTTGGTGGAGGAGAAGTTCGACGTGGTGTTGATTCGATGGTCGATCAACTTCTGCCTGGACATCCGAGGGATGCTGGCTTCGCTCAAGCAGTGCCTGAACGAAGGGGCTGTCGTCTATGTCACGTTCGTGCCGCCCACGCTGGGCGCTTGCTTGCGATGGCAGTTTGACGACTATACGTTCCTGGTGCTCTACCATCCCGAAACGATGGCCAGGCTGTTCGCCGAAGAAGGGCTGCTCGCCGTCGCCAGGAAAGACGAGGGCGCCTATAGCTATTTGCAGGGGCCGCGACATAAGGTGCTCTCTCCTTTCGTCTTTCCGTATCGGATCGTTAACCGGCTGAAAATGTGCAACCAGGAAGTCAGCCAAAAGAACCTGGCCATGCTGTTCCAATGGAAACCGGCGGCTCAAGGCGCCGCCGGCGCGGCGGCCGATGCGTCGCGCACGCGCGCCGCCTAGCATTGGGCGTCGGCAACTTCAAGGAAGAACAGCCATGCAGGGGTTTCCGGAAGACAATGTGGTCGTCGATTACGGCATGGGGAATGTCGGATCGATCGCCAATATGCTCAGGAAGATCGAAGCGCCGGCAGTCGTCTCGGGCGATCCTTCCGTCATTGCTCGTGCCAGACGGATCATTCTGCCGGGGGTGGGAGCGTTCGACCACGGCATGCGAGAGCTGCAATCGCGAGGGCTGTTGCCGGTCCTCCGCCAGAAGGCGATCCACGAGCGCGTGCCGGTCCTGGGCATCTGTCTGGGCATGCAGTTGTTCGGTCGGCGGAGTGAAGAAGGCCTGCTGCCCGGGTTGGGCTGGCTGGACGCCGAATCGCGCCGGTTCCGCCTGGACGGTGCGGTCCACGGGCTGCGCGTGCCTCACATGGGATGGAACACGCTCCAGGTTCACCAGTCGCATCCGGTGCTTCCCCAAGCGGACGAGCTGTGGCGGTTCTATTTCGTCCACTCGTACCACGTGTGTTGCGATTCGCCCGAGGACGTTTTGGCCGCCACGCCTTATGGTCTTACTTTCACCTCCGCGGTTGCTCGCGACAATCTGGTGGGCGTCCAGTTCCATCCCGAAAAGAGCCACCGTTTCGGCATGCAACTCCTGCGGAATTTTGTGAAGTGGGATGACGCTTCCACCGAGCGCCGCGTTCGCGGATCGCTGCCGCGTCCGGAGGCCACTTCCGGATGGAACGCCCCCACCCGCGTGATTCCCTGCCTGCTCCTCAAGAATGGCGGACTGGTGAAGACCGTCCGATTTAATCGACCAAAATACGTCGGCGACCCTATCAACGCGGTGAAGATCTTCAACGACAAGCAGGCCGACGAACTCGCCTTCCTGGACATCTCCGCGACGGTGGAAGGGCGGGAACCCAACTTTGACCTGATTGGGCGAATTGCCGGAGAGGCCTTCATGCCGATCGCCTACGGCGGCGGCGTGCGGTCCGTGGAAGACGTGCGGCGGATCGTGCGACTGGGGGTCGAAAAGGTCGTCGTCAACAGCCACGCCGCGGCGGACCTCTCGTTTGTTCGGGCGGCGGCCGAGCAGGTCGGCAGCCAGAGCGTCGTCGTCTCGATCGACGTGAAGCGGCGTCTTCTGGGGCGCTACGAGGTCTACACGCATGGAGGACGGCGTCCCACGGGGCTCGACCCGGCCGCCTACGCACAGCAAGCCGCCGAGGCGGGCGCTGGTGAAATCATCCTCAACGCCGTTGACCGCGACGGCACATTGACCGGCTACGACCTTGCGCTGGTGAAGCGCGTCACGTCGGCGGTGACGGTTCCAGTCGTCGCCCTCGGAGGCGCCTCCGGGGTCGCCGATTTCGCCGCCGCGGTGCGCGAGGGGGGGGCGGCGGCGGTCGCCGCCGGCAGCTTGTTTGTCTTCCACGGCAAGCATCGCGCCGTTTTGATTACCTATCCCGAAAAGACCCTGCTCGACTCCGCCTTCTCAGGAGCCCCGATATGTCGCAAATATGCAGCCGTTGCGTGATGGATACGACGGACCCCGACATCGCCTTCGATCGCGACGGGGTCTGCAATCACTGCCATCACTACGACTGGAACCTCGCCGCCCGAACGCTGACCGGCGCCGCGGCGGCCGCACACGTGGACCAGCTCTTTCATCAGATTCGCGCCGCGGGAAGGGGGCGGGAGTACGACTGCATCATCGGCGTCAGCGGCGGCGTGGACAGCACCTTCGTCGCCTACAAGGCGCGGGAACTCGGCCTTCGGCCGCTGGCGGTCCACCTGGACAACGGCTGGAACTCGGAACTGGCGGTCAAGAACATCGAGCACGTGCTCAACAAACTCGGCATCGACCTCTACACCCACGTCATCGACTGGGACGAGTTCCGCGACCTGCAATTGGCCTTCTTAAAGGCCTCGACCCCCGACGCCGAGATCCCGACCGATCACGCGATCCTGGCGCTCCTCTTTCAGCTTGCCCGTCGCAACCGGGTGCGCTACGTGCTTTCCGGCGTCAATGCCCGCACGGAGAGCCACCTTCCCCGGGCCTGGTCCACGGGGCACTTGGACTGGAAATACGTCCGCAGCATTCACTGCCAATTCGGCACGCGCAAACTGACCACGTTTCCTCACCAAAGTCTTTGCACGTTGGCCCTGAACTGCTTACGGACCCAGTGCATCGACATTCTGAACTACCTTGACTACTCAAAGGCCGAGGCGCTCCAGACCCTCACCCAAGAACTCGGCTGGAAGTACTATGGAGGCAAACACTACGAGTCCATTTATACGCGGTTCTACCAGGGCTACTATCTTCCTCGAAAATTCGGCTTCGACAAACGCAGGTCGCACCTGTCCAGCCTGATTTGCGGGGGCGAAATCACGCGCGAGCAGGCCCTGCGCGAACTGGCCCAGGAGCCGTATCCCGAAGAGCTCCAACGCCAGGACCGCGAGTACGTGATCAAGAAATTCGGACTGACCGACGCCGAGTTTCAGGCCATCATGGCGGCGCCGCCCAAGCGGTTTTGCGACTATCCTTCTTCGACGAACGGCGCGCTGTTTCGCGCTCTGCGCTACGGTTACCGGCGGTTTCGTCTCAGGATCGCCGCGACGAACGCTCCGCAGGAGAAAGACCGGCTCGGTGAACCGCCCCAGGAGCGCCAACGAGCCGCCTAAGGCAGGCGAATCGCTTCGGTTGCGCGTGGGGTGAATCAGCGGACGCGAGCACGGCGAGGAACCGCTTGCGTCGGCGAAACGGAAGTCGAAGGGCCGCATGTATCACTTGCTTCTGCTCGCGCTCACGTTGCTCCCCCTGATCGGCATGTACCGCATGGAGGGGGGCGGCTTTGGGGCCGACATCTCGCAGACGGGCTATTCCAACGGCGGGACGGTCGCGTTCGCTTGGCATTTCCTCGTTTTTTGGACCGTGTTTCTTGTCGTCGCGCTGTGGCTGAAGCCGGCCTCGCATCGTCAGACAGGGATGGCGGCCCAACGTGCGAAGCGCAACGATGCGGCTCCCGCGAATTTCAACCGCATCGCCCGACTCGTTCTGCTGATTCAGCTCTGCCTCTTTCTATTTTCGCTGGGGCCGCTCGGCGCCTATAAAGTTCTTTTTTTCGGCCTGAACCGAGGTGAATTGCGGGCAAGCTTCGGTTTGCTCGGGAGTCTCGCATTTTTCCAGGCCCGCTATTTGTCTCCCGTACTCTGTGCGTTTTGCGCCGCCATTTATCTCGATTCCAACCGCGCCAAAAACCGCGGTCTGCTCCTCGGTATTTGCCTCTTGACCGCGTTGAACATCGGGGTTTGGGGATATCGCACGGCGGCCATTACGAATCTGCTTCCCACGCTGATCGTCCTCTTTCCGACGATTCGCGTTTCGCGAAGCATGCTCCAACTCGCCGTGCTGTTGCTGGCGGCGGTCTTCCTCGCGCAAATGATCTTCGGCAGCGTCACAGACCCCTGGGCAGCGACAGAGGTTCTTTGGGACCGAGCGACGACGGGCACCGCCAATGTCGCTTGGAAGATTTGGGACATGCACTGCGGAGGCCACACGTTTCCCTCACTGTGGCCGACCTTTTGGTCCATTCTCCCCAACCGTCTCAACGAGGCGCTGCTCGTATGGTCAAGGAGTTCCACCGACTTTTATCAATACAGCTTCTCGGGGATCACTACGGCGATCGCCGCCGACTATCACCAGGACGTGGACATCCGGTTCTCCAATGTTACGGCGACGACCTTTGGCACCGGCGTTATCGCCTTCGGAAGTCCCGGCTACCTGACCATCTCGGCGCTTTCCGGGTTGTTTGCCGTGGCGGTCTATGCGTGGATCGAGCGTTCACGGCGACTGCGCAATTACACGGGACTGGCCCTGGCGACGAATTACGCCGTATCATCCGTCGGCGTCTTCCTGGACAATGGCGATCCCGCCTCTCTCTTCACCGTCGCCATCCTCCTCTACTACGTGGCCGCGGCCAAGTGCTGCACGCTGCTGCTGGCCACGCAAGTCATCGCGGGTCCGCGTCGAACCCCGGCGCGAGCAGCGCCCGTGGGCCGCCCCCCCGTGAATCCTTCACGAACGAAACAATCCCCGACGTCCAGCGCGCAGGTGAAAGCGTGACGAAGCGGCCCATGCGAGTTCTGTATGTTTCCCACACGCACGCCTGCGGCGGCGCCGGGCGCAGCCTGCGGTTTCTCATCGAGAACCTTCCGCCCGGCGCCGTGCAACCCCTGGTCCTTTCGCCGCCGGGTCCGGCCGCCGATGGATTCCGGGCCGCGGGCGCCCAGGTGTTTCCCCTTCCCGGCGTGTCGCTCATCAATAGCATCGAAGGCGCGCCGTTGCGCGGCGTCCGCACGCTCACGCTGGCCCGAGAATTATGGAACCTGCGGTACGGGGCGCAACTGCGGCGATGGATGGATGCGCTTGCGCCCGACATCGTCCATGTGAACGAGCGCGGCATGTTTCAGGCCGTACGGATCGCGGCGGCCCGCAACATCCCGGTGGTCATGCACGCTCGGTCGATCGCCGACCACAGTAACCCGATCGTGAATTTTCTGGACGCGCGCCTTCGCGGCTGCGTGAGGCAGGTCGTGTGCATCGATGAGTGCGTGCGGCGTTCGCTGCGCGGATACGACCGGTGCGCGGTAATTTACAATCCGCTTCCCTCGTCGTCATCGGCGCCCCGGCCGGCTCGCTCTCCCGCCGCTCCCGTGACCGTGACGTTCCTCAGCGGCCTGCTTCCCTGCAAGGGGGTTTGGGACCTGATGGAGGCCGCGAAACTCCTCAGGCGCCGAACCGATATCGTCTTTCACGTGTACGGCGGCAACGCCCGTCCTCGTGAATTCTATGAAACCTGGTTTGGCCGGGCGTGCGCTCGGCTCGATTTGGCCCCGGACCTGGAACGCGGCCTCGCCGCCTGGATTGATCGGGAAGGACTACGCTCGACCGTGCGAATGTTCGGCAATGTCTCGCCCGGCCCGGAGCTTTTCCACGCCACGGACATTCTCGTGTTCCCCAGTCGCCTGAACGGCGTCGGACGAAGCGTTTACGAGGCGGGCGTTTTTGGAATCCCCGCGGTGGTGGCCATGGAGGAACCCGTCGAGGACATCGTCGAGCACAACGTCACGGGACTGGTGGTTCCGCCCAAGGATCCTTCCGCACTGGCGCAGGCGATCACCCGCCTCGCCGACGACCCGTGGTCGCGAAAAACGCTCGGCGAAAACGCGCAACGCAAGTATTGCTCTCAGTTTGCTCCCGCGCAGATTGGCCGGCAAATGGTCAAGCTCTATCGGGACCTGCTTTCAGACCCCAACGCAGGCGACCACCAAGCGTGCGACGAAGCGACGCCGGCCCTTTCCTTGTGAAGGGCACCTAAGGGCTCAGCTTGACCAGCAGGACATCGCTTTGTCCGCGGCTGGTCAGGTCGTACTGGCCCAGACCGGGATCGAAGTCGGCCGTGCCGTGGAACAGGCCCGTCACGTAGACGTCCCCCGCCGCGTTGATCGCCGAACCCAACGGTTCGTCCAGCTCGCTCCCGCCCATCTGCCGCGCCCACACAAAGGCCCCCGCGGCGCTGAGCTTCCACACGAACCCGTCCAGCGAGCCCCGGCTGGTGAACGTGTATTCCCCCGGCCCGGGATCGAAGTCCGGCGTGCCGAAGAAGATGCCCGTGATGTACACGTCGCCCGCCCCGTCCAGGGCCACGTCCATCCCGGTGACCAGATCGTCGCCGTTCAGCTCCCGCGCCCAGACCAACTCGCCGCTGGGGCCGAGCTTCCACACAAAGCCCGAGATGCTGGAGTCGCCCAGGTGCAGCTCGCCGGGGCCGGGGTCGAAGTCGATCATTCCCTCGAAGAACCCGGTGGCGTAGACGTGGCCCGAGCCGTCCACCGCCAGGCCATAGCTGCGGTCGGTCTGCGCGCCTCCCAGGCCACGCGCCCAGAGCAGCAGGCCGTTGGCGTCCAGCTTGGCCACGAACGCGTCCCGCAGGCCCGCGCTGGTGAGCAGGAACTCGTCCGCGGTGGGATCGAAGTCGGCCGTCTCCGAGAAGGAGCCGTTGATCCAAACCCCGCCGGAGCCGTCCACCGTGACCCGCCAGGCCTCCTCGTAGCCTGCTCCTCCCATGCGCCGGGCCCAGATTATATCGCCTCGCGCGTCCAGTTTGGCCAGGAACGCATCACTGGAGCCGGCGCTGGTGAGGTTAAACACGCTGGGGCTGGGATCGAAGTCGGCAGTCCCTTGGAAGAGGCCCGTCAGGTAGAGATTGCCGGAGCTGTCCAGCTCCAGGCCGGTTCCCTGGTCCGTCTCGGCGCCGCCGAACTGTCGCACCCAGATAACGCTGCCGTTGGGGTCCAGCTTGAGCACGAAGGCGTCCAGCGCGCCGGCGCTGGCGAACCCGCCGGCGCCGGCCTCCGGATCGAACGTGGCGGTCCCCGAGAAGAGTCCGGCGACGTAGACGTTGCCGTCCGCGTCCACCGCCACGTCCCGCCCCTGTTCGTATCCGCTACTGCCGAAGCGGCGAACCCAGCTCAGTTCGCCGTCAGGCGTGTACTTGGCGACGAACACATCCAGGTCGCCGGCGCTGGTGAGGTTGGCTGCGGCCGGTCCCGGATCGAAATCGACCGTCTCTTGGAAGTAGCCGGTCACATAGACGTTGCCCGCCGAGTCCAAGACAATATCTCTCGCTTCGTCCATGCCCGAGCTTCCGAAGGACTCGGCAAGCGCCAGCACCGGCGCTTCGCGCTCGACCAGCTTGACCAGCAGGACATCGCTTTGTCCGTGGCTGGTCAGGTGGTGCTGGCCCAGACCGGGATCGAAGTCGGCCGTGCCGTGGAACAGGCCCGTCACGTAGACGTCCCCCGCCGCGTTGATCGCCGAACCCAACGGTTCGTCCAGCTCGCTCCCGCCCATCTGCCGCGCCCACACAAAGGCCCCCGCGGCGCTGAGCTTCCACACGAACCCGTCCAGCGAGCCCCGGCTGGTGAACGTGTATTCCCCCGGCCCGGGATCGAAGTCCGGCGTGCCGAAGAAGATGCCCGTGATGTACACGTCGCCCGCCCCGTCCAGGGCCACGTCCATCCCGGTGACCAGATCGTCGCCGTTCAGCTCCCGCGCCCAGACCAACTCGCCGCTGGGGCCGAGCTTCCACACAAAGCCCGAGATGCTGGAGTCGCCCAGGTGCAGCTCGCCGGGGCCGGGGTCGAAGTCGATCATTCCCTCGAAGAACCCGGTGGCGTAGACGTGGCCCGAGCCGTCCACCGCCAGGCCATAGCTGCGGTCGGTCTGCGCGCCTCCCAGGCCACGCGCCCAGAGCAGCAGGCCGTTGGCGTCCAGCTTGGCCACGAACGCGTCCCGCAGGCCCGCGCTGGTGAGCAGGAACTCGTCCGCGGTGGGATCGAAGTCGGCCGTCTCCGAGAAGGAGCCGTTGATCCAAACCCCGCCGGAGCCGTCCACCGTGACCCGCCAGGCCTCCTCGTAGCCTGCTCCTCCCATGCGCCGGGCCCAGATTATATCGCCTCGCGCGTCCAGTTTGGCCAGGAACGCATCACTGGAGCCGGCGCTGGTGAGGTTAAACACGCTGGGGCTGGGATCGAAGTCGGCAGTCCCTTGGAAGAGGCCCGTCAGGTAGAGATTGCCGGAGCTGTCCAGCTCCAGGCCGGTTCCCTGGTCCGTCTCGGCGCCGCCGAACTGTCGCACCCAGATAACGCTGCCGTTGGGGTCCAGCTTGAGCACGAAGGCGTCCAGCGCGCCGGCGCTGGCGAACCCGCCGGCGCCGGCCTCCGGATCGAACGTGGCGGTCCCCGAGAAGAGTCCGGCGACGTAGACGTTGCCGTCCGCGTCCACCGCCACGTCCCGCCCCTGTTCGTATCCGCTCCCGCCGAAGCGACGGGCCCAGCTCAGTTCGCCGTCGGGGGTGTACTTGGCGACGAACATGTCCCATTGGCCGGCGCTGGTGAGGTTGGCTGCGCCCGGTCCCGGATCGAAATCGACCGTCCCTTGGAAGTAGCCGGTCATGTAGACGTTGCCGGCCGAGTCCAGCGTGATGTCCCGCGCTTCGTCCATGCCGGTATCGCCGAAATGGAGGGCGAATCCGAGATCCACAGAGGGCGCGTGGCGGGCTTCCATGCGCTCGAAACGCAGACCGCGCGTTTTGCGGCGCGACGCGCCGACGCGGCGATGGTGCGCGCCCTTTGCGGCCATCTGGTCAACGCGGAGAAGCCGTCGAACCCAAGAGGTGAACATCGGAAAAACTGACCTTACCAACTGGAGCGCGGTTCTTCGATTGTCGAACTGTTACCGATATCTACTTTAACTGCCCGGAACATCTGCAACGCTTTGGCGGCACGCTTTCACCACATTCTTCCGGGCGATTATCGCGACAGACCGCAAAACTGCTACGAGCCTACAACCTCACCAAAGAGGATGGCGCCTGTCCGACCTCGTCAGTGGCGTGGTGCGCAGGACACCACCGAAGAGCGGGGCGCGAACTTTCTCAATTGCGGCGAAAGGCGCCCTCTGGTACAAACCGCCCTCCGCAAGCGGAGCACTCGGGGGCGGCCCCTCCGATCGGCGTCGGCTCTGCGAATCGTGGGGAATTTAAGCATCGGGAGTCCACCTTTGCGGGTCCTTATTGTCAGTCAGTACTTCTGGCCCGAGCCGTTTCGCATCAACGATTTGGCGCTCGGCTTGAGCGCGCGGGGCCACGAGGTGACGGCCCTCACGGGACTGCCGAACTATCCCGAAGGGAGGCTGTATGCGGGATACCGCTGGCGATCCTGGAGCGATCGCCTCGAAGATGTGACGATCAGGCGGGCGCCGCTGCTGACGCGCGGCGGCTCTCAGGGCCTACGGCTAGCCGCCAATTATCTTTCTTTCGCCGTTTCGGCAAGTCTCGTGGGACCGCTACGATGCCGTGGGCCTTATGACGTGATCTTCGCCTTTGAGCCTTCACCCATCACGGTCGGCGTGCCCGCCGCAGTGCTGAGGCGGCTTCATCACGCGCCCTTGTTGTTCTGGGTGCAGGATCTTTGGCCCGAAACGCTGTCGGCCACAGGCGCCGTCAAATCGCCGCGCGTCTTGAAGGCCGTCGATCGACTGGCGCGGTGGATTTACGCGCGCTGCGACCGCGTCCTGGTGCAGTCGCCGGGATTCGCCTCGTATGTGGCGAACCAGGGCGTGGCCGCGGAGCGCATCGTCTACTTTCCCAACTGGGCCGAAGACTTCTTCTGCCCGGTGGAGTTGCCCGCTTACGCCCCGGAGCATCAGGAGCTGCCGCCGGGGTTCCGCATTCTGTTTGCGGGAAATATCGGTGTGAGTCAGTCCTTTCCGACCATTCTTGAGGCGGCGGAGCGCACGCGCAACCTGCCGGAAATCCAATGGATCATCTTGGGAGACGGCCGCGAGCGCGAATGGGTCCAGCAGCAGATCCGGTCTCGGAGACTTGAAGAAACGGTTTCGCTTTTGGGGCGCCGCCCGGTGGAGACCATGCCGCGGTACTTCGCCGCTGCCGACGCCTTGTTGGTTTCGCTCAAGCGCGAGCCGATCTTCGCTTTGACGATTCCGAGCAAGGTCCAGTCCTACCTGGCGTGCGGCAAGCCAATCTTGGCGGCGTTGGAGGGCGAAGGCGCCTCGGTGATCCAGGAGTCGGGCGCGGGACTGGTCGGTCCCAGCGAAGACGCGCAGTCGCTGGCGGAGCACGCCGTGGCGCTGTCGCGCATGGCCCCCACCGCCCGCGCGGCGATGGGCCGCCGCGGGCGTCAGTACTGTGAGCAACACTTTGAGCGGGAGCGGCTGCTGGATCGCTTGGAGTCGCTGTTCTTCGAAGTGACGAAGCGTCAGGCCCACACGGAGGAGAAACGATGCGCTGCCTGATTGTCGGCGGGGACGGCATGCTGGGCCACCAACTTTTGCTAAGTTGGCGCGGGCGATATGAAACGCGCGTCACGTTGCGCGGCGGCCTGGCTCAGTACCTGCACTACGGCCTGTTCAGCCCCGAGAACGCCTACGGTAATGTCGAGGTCCGCGACACGGAACGGTTGTTGGAAATCCTAAGCGAATTCCGCCCGGATGCGGTGGTGAACGCCGTGGGGATCATCAAACAGCGATCGGCGGCCAAGGCGGCGATTCCCAGCCTGGAGGTGAACGCCCTCTTCCCCCACCGCCTGAACTTACTCTGCCGAATGGTGGGCGCGCGCCTGGTGCATATCAGCACCGACTGCGTGTTCAGTGGGCGGCGCGGGAACTACCGAGAAGAGGAGCCGGCGGACGCCGAAGACCTCTATGGCCTCAGCAAATACTTGGGAGAGGTCTCCGAGCCGCCTGCGGTCACCCTCCGCAGTTCAATCATCGGTCTGGAGCTAAAAGGAAAACAGAGCCTGATCGAGTGGTTCCTGGCCCAGCGGGGCGGCATCCGCGGATTTACCCGAGCGGTGTACACGGGGGTGACCACCGCCGAAATGGCGCGGGTCATCGAGCACGTGCTAGTCGAGCACCCGCAACTGAATGGCGTTTGGCAGGTGGCCTCGGAGCCGATTAACAAGTACGACTTGCTGTGCAAACTCTCGGCGCTGCTTGGCCGCCAAGACGTCGTGATCGAGCCGGACGACGCCCTCCAGTGCGATCGCAGCCTCTGCGGCGACGCGTTTTCGCGGGAGACTGGGTATGCCCCGCCGTCGTGGGACCAGATGCTCCAAGAGCTTTCCGACGCAATTCAGCAAAGGAGATGGAATTGTGAGGCAGCCTGATTCGCAACCGGAAGAATTTTCTCTCGAAGGAAAACGGGTTCTGGTAACCGGCGGCACCGGCTCGATGGGCAAGGTGCTCGTGCGCCGGCTTTTGTCGGGCGAGTTGGGAACGCCGCAGAAGGTGATCGTTCTTTCCCGGGACGAGGCCAAGCACCACGCCATGCGGATGGCCTACCTCCACCGGCAGGTGACCACCGACGAAGTCATCTACCGCAATTTTCTCAACACGCTTGAGTTCCGGCTCGGCGACGTGCGCGCCTTCGCCGACGTGGCCGCCGCCATGCGCGACGTCCATGTCGTCATCAACGCCGCCGCCCTGAAGCAGGTGCCGAATTGCGAGTATTTCCCTGAGCAGGCCGTGCTGACCAATTGCGTCGGACCAATGAATATCGTGCGCGCCATCCGCGAGCACCGGTATCCAATCGAAACAGTCGTCGGCATCAGTACCGATAAGGCCTGCAAGCCGATCAACGTGATGGGCATGACAAAATCGGTCCACGAGCGGATCTTTATCGCGGCCAACATTCTCAGCCCGCAGACGCGCTTCAT
>JAHWKS010000647.1 GCA_019347795.1 Planctomycetota bacterium
GCACCCGCGGGCTGGCATTTGGACCAGACGGCGGCCTGTATGTCGCCGAAGGCGGGCGCGGCGGCGCGGTTCCCACGACGATCGTGATCGACGGGCAACAACGCTTCTTCGGAGAAAGCGGCGGTGTCAGCCGCCTACTCAACGGCGTGCAAGAGCGCGTCGTGACGGGACTGCCATCGCTGGCACCCGAGAGTGGGGTGGGCGGGGGCGGTCTGAACGACATTGCCTTCAACAGCTTGGGTGAGGCATTTGGCGTCATCAGTCTTGGGGCAGGCCCGACCGAGCGAGCCACCCTGGGCACCGCGGGCGCCCTATTCGGACACGTCGTGCGGTTGCCGCTCGACGGGGGAGCGGCGGAGCCTATCGCGGACCTTGCCGCCTACGAGGCGTCCGCGAACCCGGACGGCACCGACGTCAACAGCAACCCTTTCGGGTTCCTACTCGCCGCGGACGGCGGATTCGCTGTGGCCGACGCCGGGGGCAACGACATCCTGGGCGTGACGGCTGCGGGAGAGGTATCGACACGCTCCGTCTTGCCGCCGCGCCCGAACCCGTTGCCGTTCGGCCCGCCCGTATTCCAGTCCGTGCCGACGGGGATTGCGGTCGGTCCCGACGATGCGTATTACATCGGGCAGTTGACCGGCTTTCCGTTTCCTCCCGGTGCGGCCAACGTCTATCGCCTCGACCCGGCGACCAACGATCTGACGGTCGCTCACACGGGCTTCACGAACATCATCGACCTGACCTTCGACGCCGCGGGCGACCTGTATGTCTTGCAGATCAGCACGAATGGCTTGGCATCCGCGATGGGGCCCGGCTCGGGCGCGCTGCTGAAGATCGATGCGACGACCGGCAACCGCACGCTGATCGCCAGCGACGGGCTGATGTTCCCCAGCAGCGTTCTAGCAGGCCAAGACGGCACGCTTTACGTCACCAACAGGGCGACGTCAGGAGACGCAGGCCAGGTGCTCAGCCTCACGCTCGTGCCGGAGCCGGCGTCGCTCCTCTTGCTCGGTTTAGGGTGTGCTGCCGTCGCTATCTTCAGGATCTCCTCGAGCCGCGGTAGACACGGCCGTTTTCCTGCGCTGCGATTCAGACGTAAGCGGCGGCGGCGGGGCGCGGGCGTAGCTGGCCGCTAGACGCACGCGAGCGGATACGGACGGGGAAAACCCCCGATTTGCCGCGGCGTGCGTCCTGATGGCGTTCTCGGCGATCCTCGACGAACCACTACCGCCAGCCCCCCCGTCGCTCCAGCCGCGATGACTTTTTTCCACTTTCTTGCCGTCCCCAGTTGGAACCGCTTGATTTCTGTATGCATATTCATATAATAGCATTCAGATGAACGCACGCCGCGGACCACGCTCCACCACTCTCAACAACAACCATGAACCACAAGCTCAGTCAACTGCGGGCCAAGCTCCAACGCACGCAAGACGACATCCAGCAACTGCTCGAGGAGTTCCAGGGCCGGCAGCCGATGCTCCCCGCGTCCCTCTACACCCTCCGGCGACGCTGTGGAAAAGCCAACTGCCGCTGCGCCGAGGGGCATCTCCACGCCACTACCGTCCTCTCCTATCGCGGAGGGCAAAAACCCCAAACCATCACGCCACCCACCAACCAAATCGAGAAGCTCAAGAAGATCACTGACGAGTATCGACGCGTCCGCAAGGCACGCACGACGCTCGTCCGCTTGCAAGGGCAGCTACTGTCGATCGTCGATCAAATCCAAGATCTGCGCGTGGCGGAGGGCGAACGCGCGCTCGCGAAAGTTCGTTCCACTGCTTCCCACTCAACCCGGAGGTGAATCATGGACCTGGTCGTCTTCGAGAACAACAAACCCTATGTCATCGACGAATTCCGCGAAGGACGTTTTGATTACATCGAACTGGCGTCCGACGTGGCGGAAACCAAGTTCTTCCAGTTCCTCTTTGACAAGCAGCTGGTTGAGAGGCTGGCAGAGCATTATCCTTCGCCGCGGAAACGCCACCACGTGCCGATGTGGATGTATCTTTCGAGCCAGCTTTCGTTACGGCTGCACGGCCTGCACAGCTTCCATAGTTATCCGTGGATCATTCGCAGCGGCGGGTTGATCGATGTCTTGGGGCCGGAGGTCGCGCGGCGTGAGGTCGACGACGACGGCAACTTGACGATCGAATGCCAGGGCTTCAACGACCGCAATTTCTATCCCCGCCGAACGCCCTGCGATCAGGACTACTTGCGGAAGCTGGCTCGCGACACTTCGCCTGAGGAGTTGGAACGGTGGTACAACGAGCACGCGGCGGTGTTGCTTGGCGAGCTGGGGGCCTACGACAGCGAGGGGCTATTTATCGGCGACGGCACGTATTTATTCGTGCCGGACAACCCGCGGTACGAAGGCTCCCAGCGGCTGTTGTTCGACGAACACAACCATCCGGTCAGCAAAGAACAGGAAAAACAAATGACCCCGGCCCAGCGCGACCGTTGCCGCTGGCGACGGTACTATAAGGCCGTGCTGCTGTTGCACTGTGATCAGGCCGGCGAGCGATTCCTGGTCGTCGGGATTCGCGTGTTGCGGGAAGGCGAATCGGAAGCCACGGCGCTATGGCCGCTGGTCGACACCTTCATCCAGAAGCTGCCGGGCGTGATGAAAGTGCTGTTGCTCGACCGCGGCTTCATCAACGGCCCGCAGATCGGCCGGCTGAAAACCAAATACGCCATCGACACCGTCATTCCCATCCGCAGCGATATGGACATCCTGGCGGATGTGCGCGGGTTGACCCAATTAGAGACGATCCAGTGGGAATCGTATGAGCCCACACACCGCCCGTCGCTACCGCCGCAGAAGTCCGCCGCCGGAGCTTCACCTGTCATGCATCCAGTCGTGCAGAAGCGCGAACGCAAACGGCAGAAAACATTAGCCGCGCGGCGGTCAGAAGCCGCGGCCGCTGAGGAACCAGCCACGGACCCCAGCCGCGTCCGCGAACAAACTTGGATCGCCCGTTTCCCTGAGCTGACGAGTTGGTCGGATTGTCCCGTGCCGTTGACCGGCGTATTGTCGCGTGACGTGTTCGCCGACGGCCACCAGACAAGTTGGTTGCTGGTCACGACGTCATCGCGTTGGTCCGCGCGTCGCGTGCGCGACTTGTATGGCCTGCGGACGGATATCGAAGAGCGTCATCGGCAGGTGAAATGTTTCTGGGACCTGACGCGCTTCCATTCCACGGCCTGGAGCCTGATCGTTAGCCAAACGGTATTCGTCTGCCTGACGTACAGTCTGCTGCAACTTCACCTGTTGCAGCAGGGCCATCAAGAGCTGAATCGTCGGACGTGGCCCACCTCCCGTCGGCTGCTGCCGGACGGCGATCGGGTGCTCATCTATCGGCAACAATACTTTGGCTTCTTCACGCTCTTGGAACACACCGAGCTCATGCTGAGCCTCGAGGGCAAAGCCCGCCGCCGGGCGCTGGCAAAAGCTCGCCGCCTCCGCCAAGAGTCCTCGCTGCAGCCCGCCTCCGCCGGCCCCAGCTAATCGTTCCCCGTCCCGAAACCGCCCGCCCCGCGGCCGGGGCCCCGCCGCTTACGTCTGAATCGCAGCAGACATTCTGGATTTCGGCGACAAACATCCACCGACATGATAAGATGTCTCTCTTTAGATCTGTGTTTGCGTGAAGTCAATCCGAGAAGGCTTCGATGCAACTGATCGCCGGCAACAGGTCGCGACGTCAGCGCATCGCAACCGACTTGCAAGGGGGTTGCAGACCAGATTGACGACACGCCACCGCCTGAGGCAGTGGGGCTTCGTGCACGTTCGGAGTTCGACAATGGCCACATCATTCCCCAACTCTAACTTATGCATGGTCGCTCAACAAATCCGCGACTTGATTGCCCGAGGCGAACTCGCCGAGGCCACCGACGAGATTCGTAGCCTCGCCTTCAATGCGCCTCCCGACTTGAGAGATGAAGCGATTTCTCTCGCTGGTCGACGTGCTCAGCTAGACCGCGATCGACACAAAGGGTTGCTTCCGGAAGACAGTCTGCGGGCCGAACGCAGACGCATTGAAGCAGCAGCTCTTGAACTTGTTAGTGTGTTGGAGAGCAGGTTGGCGGAGACGGACGCGCCGGTCATTCCACCCAAGGCTTCGACAGAAGCGATATCCGCAGTTGACGTGGTCGATT
>JAHWKS010000648.1 GCA_019347795.1 Planctomycetota bacterium
CAGGCGAAAGATAAACAGGCCGGTTGTCGTGCAAGCGACAGCCGGCCTTTTCTTTTGCACGGCAGGTGAAACGATGGACAAGCGAAAACAGCTACTTCCCGCGGACTACCCCGCGCTCCTGGAGGGCTTGAAGGAGCAGATTCGCACCGCCCAGGTGCGGGCGGCGCTTTCCGTCAACCGCGAGCTGGTGCTGCTGTACTGGCGCCTCGGCCGGGAGATCCTCAGCCGTCAGCAGCTTGCCGGCTGGGGCGCGAAGGTGATCGACCAGCTTTCGAAGGACCTTCGCCGGGAGTTCCCCCAGATGACGGGCCTCTCAGTCCGAAACCTCAAATATATGCGAAGTTTCGCCGAGGCCTGGCCGGACGAGCAAATTGTGCAGCAAGCTGCTGCACAAATTCCCTGGTTCCACAACTGTGTACTACTGGACAAGGTCAAGGACAGCCAACGACGCCTCTGGTACGTTCAGAAAACGATCGAAAATGGCTGGAGTCGCAACGTTTTGGTCCACCAGATTCAATCGAATCTGCACACTCGCCAAGGGCAGGCGCCAAACAACTTTTCGACGACGCTTCCCGCGCCGCAATCGGACCTGGCGCAACAGCTTCTAAAGGATCCCTACAACTTCGAGTTCCTCGCTCTCGCGGACGAAGTGCGGGAAACTGAGCTGCAGCGCGAACTTCTGGATCATCTGCGCGACTTCCTCATCGAACTGGGCGTCGGCTTCGCGTTTGTCGGCAGCAATGTGCACCTGGACGTCGGCAGCGAGGATTTCTATCTCGATCTCCTCTTTTACCACCTGAAGCTGCGCTGCTTTGTGGTGATCGACCTCAAGACAGGCAGGTTTCAGCCTGAGCACGCCGGCAAAATGAACTTCTACCTGGCCGCGGTGGACGACCTGCTGCGCCACTCCGACGACCGGTCCAGCATCGGCATCATCTTGTGCCGCGAAAAGAACAAGGTAGTTGTCGAATATTCGCTCCGCGACATCAACAAACCCATCGGCGTGCCTCAATACTTGATCGCCGAATCGCTCCCCCGGGAACTCGCGGCCGATATGCCGACGCCGGAGCAGCTCGAAGCGGAGTTGGAAAAGGCCCTCGACGCGAACCCTGAAGAGCACGATTAAGCCTGCTTTCTCTCAAGATTTCCCCTTCGCCGCCCGATAGCGGAATGACGCGCGGGATTCCGCGCGCCTCCGCTTCTCCCAAACGTTCCGGGGATCATGGCTGCGTCTGGTCCGGAATTCGCCGAGAAAGTGCTGGCCGCCTGCCGTGAGGGGGTCGATGAGGCGGCCGCCGCCTTGGGGCGGGCCTTCGCCTGGGAGTACACGCTCACGCCGGCCGAGCAGGTCGAGCCGCTCGACCTGGAGAATCCGGCGAAGGAATGGTCCGGCGCCGGCTTGCTCTCGATTATCTCGACGGCGGCCGGCCACGCCGCCCTGATTCTTCCCGCGGCCCAAGGGCTAGTGCCCGACTGGTGCGCCAATCCCGATGAGAGCGGCAGGAACCGCATTCACGCGCTTGCCCAGGAATTGGGCAAGCTTCTGCTCCCGACGGAATATCCTCCGCAGTTGTGCGTGTCGTGTTGGGTCGGCGAACTCCTGGAGGGACTTAAGACGCACGAAGTGGGCGAGGCGGCGCAGTGCGTGGCGATGCCGGTCGCCCGCGGCGCCAAAGTCGGCTGGATGTGGCTCATCTGGCCTTTAATGAAGCCCGCCGTGGAGTCGCCTCCCCCGGCGATGGAGCAACCGCCGCCGCAGCCCTTCTCGGCCGCCGCGCCGCCGGAAGCGCTCGAGACGAAGCCGCTGGAGCGGATTAACTACGAGCGCGTCGAAGAGGTTCTGCGGTATCTACCCATCTATTCGCGGAGCCTGCTAAAGATCAAGACGCCGGTGCGGGTGACGCTCGCCGCGACGCGCCTCCCCGTGCGGCAGGTCCAGGAGTTGGCGCCCGGCTCGCTCATCCAGTTTCAGAAAGCCTGCGATGAGCCGCTCGATCTGGAGGTAGGCCGGCAGCGCGTGGCCCAGGGGGAAGCAGTAAAGGTCGGCGAGAAGTTCGGTCTTCGCATCACCGCGATCGTGCTTCCCGGCGAGCGATTCTTCCGTCTCAGCCGCGAACTGCCCAAGGGATAATCCGAAGCACGCGCTGCGATCAGACGAACACCTGCGACGGCGCGCCGTCGCGCCGCTTAATTCGCAGCGCCGCGGGCGCCACGTATCCCGATGACTCGGTGGAGGAACGCGGCGCGCGGTCTTCCTCCTCCGATGCCAAGAGACACTGCGACGCGACCTCCAAGTCGTAATCGACGCCCTTGTCGTGGCAGGGGATGGCGCTGCGGGTTAGCTCCACCACTTGCCAGTCGTAGATCGTGGACCAATCGAGAGCTGGCGCCTCGTTCAGCTTCGCCAGCACCTGCTCAATGGCGGCGTGTTTCTTGGGAAAGTGCTCGCGAAGCAATACGGCAAGGTCCTTCCGCACGCCACATGAGCGGCACACCAGCCCCTGCCACTCATGCCGCTGGCCTCCGCACCGCCGGCAATGGCAGTGCTCCCACTCATGCCGCGTTTGGGGGCAATGCTGACACTTGCAGCCCTCCCATACGTGTCCCTCTTGGCGCGGCACGCGGCAGATGCGGCAGCGGCATCCGTCCCAGTCACATAGACCCAGCAGTCGATGCCTCAGCACGGGCCAAAGGCGAGCCATAATACGCTCCTGTTCGCGATGGAGTCGCGTACGCCGGAAATAATGGACACGGCAATCCGCGTGTTATGTTATGCCCCAGGAGCGGGGCGCTTACTAGTCAAACTGGTTTGGCCGGGCTTGTCAAGCAGCGCCGTTTGCTGTTGCGTCCGCATCCGCGGAGGCGTAATATCCCGCCGGCCGGCCGCAGGGGCGAGCCGGGATTCGTTCGTTCACGGAGGAACCGACCATGCGATTTTCTCGGCTCTGGCCGATGTCTGCGGCCCTGGTGGTGGGCGGCTTGATGTACGTGATGCTGGCGCGGGCGGAGTCGAAGCCGCCTCAACCGCCGCAACCCGATCCCATCGCGATCGACGTGCAGCCGGCGGAAGAAGAGGCCCAGTCCTCTCCTTCGGACTTACCTCGGCTGGAACGCGAGGAGCTGTTCGTCTGGCCGACGACGAAAGCCTGCCCCTCTGGCGAATGCCCTCCGGCCGGAGCCCCCGTGTTTACTCCGTTTTGCCCGCCGTGCACGAGCGTGACGATCACCCGCACGTGTCCGAACGGCGCCTGCGAAGTGGCCTGCCGCACCAATGCCCCGTGCGGCGACACGGCGTGCGGCGCGTGGAAGGCGAAGACCGTGGCCGCTTGCCAGACCGCCGACGAATGCGCATGCCCTAAGACGTGTGCTTGTGGTGAAAATTGTCCTTGCGGCGCCGCGGGTCATGCCATCGCGCCTGTTTGGAGCGAAGGGCCGGCGGATTACCTTGGCTACCATCCTCATCCGGCGTTGCCGCCTTGGGGCCCCGTTCCGCCGGGACCGCGCCTGCACCTGACGCCGCCCCCGTTCATGGGTCCGCCGCAGGAGCCGCCGCACGCCCAGATGCACCAGCAGTTGGTCGAGGCGATGATGGAGAACGCCCGCCTCAGCGCCCGCGACGAAGCTTGGGGCGAGCTGCAGCGCCGCAATGAAGAGACGACGAAGCTCGCGGTCGAGAACGCGCAGCTCAAGGCCCGCATCGAAGTCTCCGAAGTCTTGGCGCAAAGCGCCGCGCTGACCGCACGCTTAGAGGCGGTCCAGGAGCGGCAAGAGTTGCTCGAGAGCGTGATGGAAGTGGTGTCTGAGAACGCGAAGCTCGAGACGACCGTCGCGGCGATGGAGCGGCAATTGGAGATGCATTCCGAGATGGTCGGCGGTATTCTCCAGGCGAAGGAAGAGCTGCTTGAACCGCTGCACGAAGCGCTGGTCGAGAACGCCGCCCTCAAAGCCGCCGCCGAGGCGACGGAGGAAACCGCCGCACTGAAGGCCCGCGTCGCCGAACTGGAGCATGCCCTGAGCAAGCTCGCGCAGGGCAAGGATCACAAGATTGCCCCCGCGGTGAAAACCGCCAAGACCCCCGAAACCGCTTCGGCTTCGGAGACGAAGTAGGAGCAGTGAAGCTCCGACTCGAGCATCGAAGCAACTTAGAAGGTC
>JAHWKS010000649.1 GCA_019347795.1 Planctomycetota bacterium
ACCCGCTCGATGGCGATGACCGGCCGGACTTCCTCGTCACCGTGCGCGGGGAATCTCGGCGTTTACGCGGGCAGCGGAAAAACCTCGGATGGAAGCCCGAGGTCACGTTCGAGGGGCTGGTGCGGATGATGGTAGACGCCGACCTGGCGCGGGTGGAGAAGGAGCCGAAGAATGCCTGAGCCTTGCCGAGATGCAGGCGCTCAGCAGCAAGCTCGACCTACAGCGCCAGGCGGTATTCCAGTCGCATCACGTCTTCGTACCAGACGTGTCCCGTGAGCGAGCGGCCATAGCCGGCATAGATTGAGTGCCGCCCGCCGAGGCCGTCTCCGTTTTCGCCGACTCCGACGCGAAGGCCGAACTTGCCGTTGACGATGGTGTCGCCCGCGGCGTCGAACACGCCCGCGGGGCTGGACTTCGCGCCGTCCAGGACGCTCCAGCCGACGAACTCGACCACCGGCCGGATGCTCAGCGCGGACTCTTCATGCGCCAGGTAGCTCGTCCCGATTCCGTACCGCAGCACGTTGCCCGCGAAGCCGTCGGTCCCGCCTACGGGGATCCAGTCGCGCAGCTCCCCTTCGACGATCAGCCGATCGGTGATGCGGCAAAAGCCAAGTAGCCCCGGCTCCAGGCTCACGTGGTCGGTCCCCAAGCCGCGATCGGCGTCGCCGGTGGGCACATACGTGCGGAACTGGAACGTGAGCGCTGCCCAGTCGGTCTGCACGAAGGCCCACTTGGCGCCGAGGTTCAGGTCGCCCAAGCCGGCCGAGTTGGCGTTGACGGTCGGATTGATGAACCGGACCGGCGTCTCAACAAAGATCGAGACGTCGGCCAGCGGCGCGACCTCGAGGTGGGCCCGCAGCTCCTGAAAGTCCACGTTCCGCTCCCGCAGCGGAGGTCCTGGTGCGCCGGGAGCAAGCCGCCCCCAGGCCCCGTAGAAAAACTCCGCGCGATCGGGAAAGGTCGCCCCGTACGCCGCGTCGAACCGCAGCCGCAGTTGATCGGCGGGAATGGCGTGGTCGATATAACCCACCCCCGTGTCGGACACCAGCAACTGCGCTTCGGCGCGGGCGGCGGCAAGAAGCCAAACGCCCGCAGCCAACGCCGCCGGGAGAAATCGCGATTTGCGGCGATTGCCGTCCATGACGAGGTTTCCTCGAAGACGCCGGGCCCGAGCTTGTCCGGCTTATCGGCGCAACCCCGTCGCGGAATAAGCCGTTTCGCTCCAATCGCTACAACCGCTATCTGCGGTTAAGGCGCGGCGGCGAGCTGCTCGGCCTGGCGGCGGGCCCGTTGCGCCTCTTCCGGCTCGCCGAGATGCTCCAGCACCTGGGCCAGGAAACCATAATGGGCGGCGAGGAACTGGCGATACTTCGGGTTCTTCGGTGCCAAGTCTCGGGCGGCGGTCTGCTCGACGATGGCCTGCTCCACAAGCGTCCGGGCCTCGCCCGCCTTCTCGGCCTGAAACGCGAGGAAGCCGAGTCCTCCCAGCACGATCCCGCGACGGCTGCGGAACTCGGCCGACGCGGCGGGAACGTTGGGGAATTCCTCGGCGATCTCATCAAGCCGATCGCGGGCCGATGCGAAGGCGTTTCGCGCCTGGTCCATTTCCCCCAGGGCCGCCAGCGCATTGGCGTGACTGATCTCGCTGTTAGCCAGCTCTTCGGCGTAGAGGGGAATGCCCGGGAAGGAGCGATGCAGATCCACCAGGAGCGCCTGCGCCTGGTCGAAATGCTCCTTCGCCTCCGCCGGCCGCCCCGCATCGACTAGGAGGAGGTTGCCCCAATCGAGATGCGTCACGGCCAGCTTGTATTGGTATTCGCGCTCGTCGACGTGCTGGGAAACCAGCAGCTTGAGAACCTCTGCCGCGTTTTGGTAAGCCCGCTCCGCCGCGTTGATGTTCTTTAGCGCGCGAGATACGATTCCCAGATTGATATACGCCTGTGCTAAGTCCGCCTGATGCTCCGGCTCAGGATTGCCGTTTCGGACCAGGTCCGTCAGTCCCTCGATCGCTGCCGCGAAGGAGCGCTCGGCGTCCGCAAGCTCTCCCAACTCCATCAACAACAGGCCGAGGTTATTCTGCGACCGCGTTAGCTCGCGGCGAAATTTGGGCGAACGATGTCCTTGCTCGACCAGCTCCTGGTGGAGGGCGAGCGACCTGCGGTAGTGCTCCTCCGCTTCCTGGGCGTCGCCGCCGGTGGTGGGGATCAGCTCGGCAAGGAAATTGTGGCTGATCCCCAGATGATGACGGTGGGCAGGTTCGTCCGGGTGCTCCTTGGCGAGCGTTTCCAGCGAATCGACGGCAAGCCGGTACGCCTCGCGCGCCTGCTCGTTCCGGCCGAGCTGTGCATTGATCCGCCCGATGCGATGATGCGCCAGCGCCAACTCCTGCCGCAGCCCGGGATCAGTGGGCTTGATGCTCGCCAGGTCTTCGTAAAACGCCAGCGCCTTCTCCAACAGCGCGCGGCGGACCGACTCCATGTAGGGGGCGTTGGCGAGCGAGTCCCAGCCGACCTCGCTCAGCATCTCGTCCACGGCGCGGCGGGCGCGGCGGAAGTGGCCCTCGGCCTCATCCCGCGCCCGACGCTCCTGCTCGGCTAGACGCCGCTGATGCACCGCAGCCGCCGTGGCGCCGCCCGCGACCAACATCAGCAAGACCGCGATCGTCGCCGCCAGGGCCGCGACCGCGGGATTCCGCCGCCGCCAGCGAGCCAGCCGCTCCAGCCGTCCCGGCGGTCGGGCGAGAATCGCCTCATCATTCAACCACCGCCGAAGATCGGCGGCCAGCTCCGCCGCAGTCGGATAGCGCTTCGCCGGGTCCTTCGCCAGACATTTGAGCGTGATCGTCTCCAGGTCCCGCGGAATCTCGCCGCGCAGCTTCCGCGGACTGGGCGGCTCGTCGCTGATGATCTGCACGATCACCATCCGCGAACTGCCGCGAAAGGGGAGCTCGCCGGTGAGCAGTTGGTAGAGCACGATCCCCAGGCTATACACATCGGCCCGAGCGTCCACCTGATGCCCTTGTCCGCGAGCCTGCTCGGGCGACATGTACGCGGGCGTGCCGAGGAGTTGCCCGTCGATGGTCATCGTGACTTCGGCCGCATCGCGCTTCGCCAGACCGAAGTCGGTGACGTGCGGCTGTCCTTCGCCGTCCATGAGGATGTTAGCGGGCTTTAAATCGCGATGCACGACGCCCCGCTCATGGGCGTGCTGCAGGGCGTCGGCCACGTCGGCCGTCAGCTCCGCCGATTGGCGAATGGTAAGCGGCTTGGCCTCCACCCATTCCGCCAGCGTGGCCCCCTGGATAAAATCGCTGACGATGTAGACTTGGCCTCCTTCGCGGCCGATCTAATGAACGCAGACGATGCCGGGATGCTGGAGCTGGGCGGCGGCCCGGGCTTCGCGGAGGAAACGTTCGGCCTCAGTCTCGTCGAGCTGCTCCCGCCGCGGAAGCTTGACGGCGACGGTGCGGTCCAGTTCAGGATCGCGGGCCTTCCAGACGCTGCCGAAGGCGCCGCGCCCCAGCTCCTCCAGCAGTTCGAACCGCCCCAGTCGCTTCGTCTCTCCCGCGGCATAAGTGAGCGTTTCGCCGGAGACGAGGTTGAAGGTGCTGCCGCAAGCGGTGCAGTGAATCTCCGCCAGCGAGCCTTCGGAGACGACTTCCACCGGTTGACGGCAATGAGGGCAACGCGTCCGCATCCGGCGGCTCCTGGCCTGAACGACGCCTGGTCGAACGATTTTCTATGATTGCGGGCGCCGGATGTCAACTCAATTCGCATCCGACACGGGCTTGCGCGGCCGCCCGCCTTTTGCGACGCGGGAGATGGAGTCTGCCTCCAGGAAGATGTGTTTGACGCTGGGATGTTTGCCGCGGATTGTTTTCGATTCGCCCGCCGCCACGTTGCTTTGGGGAAGATTTGGGTGACTCCCGCTAACCCTCAGGCGAATAGCTCATTGACGACCGTTCCGTTGCGGACGATCGCGACCGGGCGGCCGGTTGGGGTTTGATACTCCTGGCCGGCATCGATGCCCAGGCTGTGGTAGAAGGACGCGGCCACGTCGTCGGGGGAAATGCCGTCGCCCTCCGAGGGCGCTTCGCCCTTGGCGTCGCTTGCGCCGATCACCTGACCGACCTTCATTCCGCCGCCGGCG
>JAHWKS010000650.1 GCA_019347795.1 Planctomycetota bacterium
GCAGGCGTGGGTCGTGCATGATTCGCACGACGCGCCGCAGCCGATGCGGAAGATCCACCCGGCGGGACTGTTCGAGGCGATTTGTCCTTTCGCCGATGAGGCGAATCGCCGCTACCGAATTCGCCTGGCCAACCACAACGGCGCCATGAAGACCATCCACGACCCCTACGCCTTCGCCCCGCTGCTCTCCGAGTACGACATCTACCTTCACGGCGAAGGGAGCCACTGGAAATCGTACGAGAAGCTCGGCGCCCAGATGCGGGTCGTCGAGGACGTGGCCGGGGTGAACTTCGCGGTCTGGGCCCCGAACGCCCAGGCGGTGAGCGTGGTGGGGGACTTCAATCAATGGGACGGCCGGCGGCACCCAATGCACAAGCACATGCCCAGCGGCATTTGGGAGGTGTTTGTTCCCGAGCTCAAGCCGGGCGAGAAATACAAGTACCGCATCAAGACGCAGTGGGGCGAGGTCGTCGAGAAGAGCGATCCCTATGGGTTCGCCGCCGAAGTGCCCCCCGCCACCGCGTCGATCATCGCGGATCTGAGCGGTTACGCGTGGCGCGACGAGGCTTGGATGCAGCAGCGTCGAGAGAATCCGGATCATCTCGATCGGCCGATCTCGATCTACGAAGTCCATCTGGGAAGCTGGCGCCGCGACGAAAGCCGCCACCACGGCTGGAAGAACTACCGCGACCTGGCTCACGAGCTGGTTGAGTACTGCACCAAGATGGGCTACACGCACATCGAGCTGCTGCCGGTGAGCGAGCATCCGTACTCGGGAAGTTGGGGCTACCAGACAGTCGGCTACTACGCCGCCACCAGCCGGCACGGCTCGCCGCAGGACTTCATGTACTTTGTGGACTACTGCCATCAGCACAACTTGGGTGTGATCCTGGACTGGGTGCCGGCCCACTTTCCCCGCGACGGCCACGGGCTGCGGCGGTTCGACGGCTCGCCCCTCTACGAGCACGAAGATCCCCGGCAGGGGGAGCATCCCGACTGGGGCACGATGGTGTTCAACTACGGCCGCTGCGAGGTGCGGACCTTCCTGCTGGCCAACGCCCTGTTCTGGCTCGACAAGTACCACATCGACGGGCTGCGGGTGGACGCGGTCGCCTCGATGCTCTACCTCGACTACAGCCGCCAGGAAGGGGAGTGGGTTCCAAACATCCACGGCGGCCGCGAGAACCTGGAGGCGATCAGCTTCATCAAAGAGTTCAACGTCCAGGCCCACGGACAATACCCGGGCGTATTGACCATCGCCGAGGAATCGACGGCGTGGGGGGGCGTCTCGCGTCCCACGTATCACGGCGGGTTGGGCTTCAGCCTCAAGTGGAACATGGGCTGGATGAACGACACGATTCGCTACTTCCGGCATGAGCCGGTGCACCGCCAGTACCATCACGACGAATTGACCTTCAGCCTCATCTACGCCTTCCACGAAAACTTCTGCCTGCCGCTCTCGCACGATGAAGTGGTGCACGGCAAAGGCTCGCTCTTGGGGCAGATGCCGGGCGACCTTTGGCAAAAGTTCGCCAACCTGCGTCTGCTTTACAGCTACATGTGGACCCATCCCGGCAAGAAGCTTCTCTACATGGGGAGCGAGTGGGGGCAATGGCACGAGTGGAATCACGAGGCAGGACTGCAGTGGGACCTGCTCCAGTGGGACTCGCACCAGGGCGTGCAGAGATTGATGGCCGATTTGAACCAGCTCATCCGCAACGAGCCGGCATTGCACGAGGTGGACTTCGAGGGGAGCGGCTTCGAGTGGGTCGATTGTCACAGCCGCGAAGACAGCCGCCTGGTTTACATCCGCCGGGCGCGAGATCCCGAGGACTTCGTTCTCGTGTGCTGCAACTTCACACCGGTGGTGCGGTACGACTTCCATGTCGGCGTCCCCCGCGCCGGCGCCTATCAAGAGATTTTCAACAGCGACTCGCAGCACTACGGCGGCAGCAACGTCAGCAACGCAGCTTCGCTGACGACGATTGAGCCGGGCGCCCACCTGCGTCCCTACGCGCTCAACGTCACGCTCCCGCCGCTGTCGGTAGTCGTGCTCAAGCCCGTGAAATAGATCCCGGGCTTTGATAAGATGGACAGCGCTCGGCGTCCACGTATCGCGACGTCACGCACGGCTGCTTCCATTTCTTAAGGAAGGTTTCCATGCGCTGCCCGTTCCCTGGTATGGACCCCTATCTCGAACGTCCCGCCCTTTGGCCGGACTTTCACGATAGCCTGATCACATACATTCGCGAAACGCTCCAGCCGATCCTGCGTCCGAAATATGTCGCCCTCACCCAAGATCGGCTGTTCGTCGTCGAGTCCGATCGCTCCATCCGACCTGACGTGGCAGTCATTGAATCCTCAGCCGCGCGAAGCGACGCGGCGAATGTCGCGACGCTGACCGCCGATGAACCAATCGTGCTGGAGATGGTGCGGGAGGAGGTGCGCGAGCCGTTCGTCCAAATCATCGAGCCGGCAGCCGGAAATCGGGTCGTCACCGCGATCGAAGTTCTCAGTCCCGATAACAAGACCGCGGGAGCGGGGCGCGACCTGTACATTCAGAAGCGCGAAGAGTTTTGGCTGGCGGGAACGCATCTCGTTGAGATTGATCTCTTGCGGAGCGGCCTTCCGACCGTGCGCGTCGGTGCGGATCGATTGGCGGAAGCGGAGAAGGCGGCCGGCGCGTCGTCGTGGCGATACATGGTCGCGGTAACAAGAGTCTTGCCGACTCGCCATGAACTGTATCCCGTTGCTCTGGAGCAGCGGCTTCCACGAGTCAAAGTTCCGCTGGCGCGGAGCGATCCGGATGTCGTGCTCGATCTTCAAGCCGCCTTCGCGCGGACCTGGGAGGCCGGGCCGTATCCCGAACTTCTCCGCTATGATGAGCTGCCACTTGGCGAGTTAACGGAGGACGAAATTGCTTTCTGCCGTCGCACCGTCGGCGCCGTGAATCACTAATGGAAGCCACATCGTGGGTTGTTCTCCTCCTCCGATCTTCCTTCGCTACAATGCCGGCATGGCGTTCTGGGCGTCGGCCAGCAGAATGCAGGATTCGTGAAGGCGGGTGAGGCGGATAATCTCTTGTTCGTCGGCGACGTAGGCCAGACCGAGGTCTTCCACCGTCTCGTCCTCCAACTCGCTCAGGAGGTACACGCGGTTGCGCTCCAGGAGGTTCGTCAGGAGTGCGGCGATTTGGGCGTCGAACGTGGTTTGCTTGCGCACCGCGCGTTGGCGGGCTTCGAAGTCTTCCAGGCGGCCCACGCGCCGCATCGCGGGGCCGGGTGGACGGGAGACTTGTGTGCAGAGGGCGATCGCCCCCTCGTCCGACACCGCCTGCGAGGCGGCGTAGAGCGCCCGGGCGACGTTCTCCCACGTCTGCTGCTCGGGGCCTCCCGAGATCGCCGCCACCACGAGGCTGGCCCGGCCGGCGATGGGCCGGCGCCACTCGGCTTCGCAGCGGCGCCGCCCTTGCTCCATCACGGCGCCGGCCGAGCCGGCCAGCACCTCGCGGACGGAATTGTCGGGACCGGGCACGATCTGCACCACGTACAAGAGGCCCAAGAGCCACGCCGCCTCGGCCGCCTCTTCCGCCAGCCGATCGGCGGCCGACTGCTCCAGCGCGGCCGAGGCCTGATATCGCTGCCGGGTCTCCAGATCGGCGAAGGCGGGAAAGAACCCGCCCCACTCCCCCGCATAGCCGAACGAAGACGGCAGCCGCAGCGGCCCCAGCGGCAAGACGAAGTCGGCCAGCACGATCCGCCGGTTCAGGTAGATCGACTCATCCTGCTTTGAAGTCGCCAGATACGTCAACGCCTCCTTGTCCGACGGGTCGTGAACTTCCACCGCGACCACATCGCGGAGATCGGGCGGAAGAAACCCGGCGACGCTCTCTACTTCGCCGTGCGGGTGGGCGAGCACCACGGCGATCTGCTCCGGCGGAATGCCCGCGTCCGTGAAGGCGCGGATCGCCCCGACGGCGACCTGCGCCGCCTGCGGCGTATCGGCCTCGACGGCCAGCACGATCTGATCGTCAGGTGTGAGGGCCTGCGAGATCGGCGGCAACTCCAGCGGCGCCTCCAACGCCGCCGTCACGGCGTCGGCCGGCTCGACCGGCGGCGAGTCGCTCCCATTGGTCCAATCGGCGA
>JAHWKS010000651.1 GCA_019347795.1 Planctomycetota bacterium
GCGGACCACGGAAGCGTTCTTAGAAGTGAACGTCTCCGGCGAGGAAGCAAAACACGGACTGGCGCCGGAGGAGCTGGATTCGCTGTTGCCCGACGTCGCCGGGCTTTCGCACGTGCGAATCCAAGGCCTGATGACCATGGCCTCGCTTCATGGGGGCCGCGATCAGGCTCGCCGGGACTTCGCGAAGCTGCGCGAACTGCGCGACTGCCTGGCGCCGCAATGTCCGCCGGAGGTTTCACTCCGGGAGCTTTCGATGGGCATGAGCGGCGACTTCGACATCGCCGTCGAAGAAGGCGCCACGATCGTCCGCGTCGGCTCGGCGCTCTTTGAGTGATGGGATTGCTCTTTGCGCCGGGGGAGGGATTTGTTAGTTACTTCCCAAATTGCCGCCGGGTCACCCGTAATTGAGGAAGCCCGACGCGTAAGCGAGGGGAGCATCTCCTCACGAGCCCGCCCTCGCTTACGCTTCGTGTTGCCATGCGTAAACCGCCCGGCTTGGACTCGCGGAGCGTGTCTCCGCACTTCCATCCCAGGGGAAGGGGAATCATGAAGCGTCTGCTCGTGCGTCTCGCGCTCTTGTCGGTGCTGGTCGCGGCGGGAGTGTTCGCCATCGCCCAATCTCAAGGGATGAAGCCGACCGGCGACGACGGCCAGAACCCGCCGGAGCTGCCGCCGCAGGTTTCGCCTCAGGCGTCTTCGCCGGTCGCGGCCGAAACGCCGCCGTCCGCCGCGTCCCCTTTGGCTTCTTTGATTCCGCTTCCGGCTCAATACGGCCATGCGGGCGGCGACGGCCAATATGTCATGCCGGCGCCCTCGCCCCCGGTCGTGCGAGGGAACAACGCCGACGAAGGCGACAGCGAAGGGGATGAGCCGACAGAGGAGGGCTTTGCGTCGGCCCAAGCAGACGCGCCGTCGCAGCCTCCCGCCAGTCATTTAGCTCAGGCCGACGGCGCGGCATCGCGTCCCAGCAATCCCTTCGGCCGCAGCGCCGGATATGAACAATCAGGAACGTACGAACCCGCTGCGCCGGTCGGCGGCGGTGAAGGCGAGGTCGAAACCTCCGACTCCGGCATGCCAACGCCGACTCCGGAAGCTGATGCAGCTTCGGGCGAGGAGTATCAAGAGTTTTCGATCGACGCAGCGAGCGGCGCACAGTCGCTGGTCGCCCCGGAGACCGAAGCGAGCGGTCCCACGCCCGCCGATCCGCAGCCGGCCCCGCTCGGCGCTCCGCGGGAGTTGACGCCGTACAGTGGCGGAAGCGATGCCGGCGTCGGCGGATATGGATATGAGGCGCCGAAGCCGATTGGGGGACCGGCGCCGGGGACTGGTCAGGAGTCAGGAGTCAGGGGTCAGGAGTCAGGAGTCGGCGATCAAGAGTCGCGATTCTCGTTTGAGCAGGCGCCCCGGAGCGGTGCGCCGGCGCCGGGTTACGGTCATGTGGCCGGCGTGGAAGGCTCGGGCGCCCCCGGGCCGCAGCATCTGGAGGGCGCGCAGACGCCTTCGGTAACGCTCAAGAAGATCGCGCCGCCGGAGATCCAGGTCGGCAAGCCGGTTGCTTTCGAAATTGAGGTTCGCAACGTCGGCCGGATCGCGGCCCATCAGGTAATCGTGAAGGAAGAGATTCCGCGCGGCGTGCAGTTCATTGACGCCGCTCCGCCCGCCAACCCGCAGAGCGGCGCGCTGATGTGGGAGCTGGGAACGCTCCAGGCCGGCGAGTCGCGACAGATCAAGATCCAGTACATGCCGATCGCCGAAGGGGACGTCGGGAGCGTGGCCGTCGCGGCCTTTCAGGCCCAGGCCTCGGTCCGCACCGTCTGCACGCGGCCGCAGTTGACCATTGAGCAATCGGCGCCGGAGAAGGTGCTGGTGGGGCAGTCGTTCAACGTCCGCATCCGCCTGTCGAACCCCGGCACGGGCGTGGCCAACAGAGTCGTGCTGGAGGAGGACGTGCCGGACGGTTTCGCCCATCCTTCGGGCAAGGCTTTGGAGTATGAAGTGGGCGCCTTGCGTCCCGGCGAGTCGCGGGATTTGGACCTGACGCTTAAAGCCGCCAAGGCCGGCGTGTGGGACAACCTGCTTGTGGTGCGCGGCGAGGGGAATCTCGCCGTCGAGCACGGCGTCAAGGTCGAAGTCGTGGCGCCGCAGCTCGAGCTGGCGATGACCGGCCCCACGCGACGCTACTTGGAGCGGCAGGCAACGTACGTGGTCGCGGTCGCCAATCCCGGCACGGCCACGGCCAACGACGTAAAGCTTGTTGGCCGGCTGCCCAAGGGAATGAAGTTCGTCGCCGCGAATAATGAAGGGCAGTACGATCCGAATACGCATGTCGTGCAGTGGAGCCTGGCCGAGCTGCCGCCAGGCCAGGTGGGGCAGGTGCAGTTCACGGCGCTGCCGGTGGAGACGGGCGATCAGAAGATCGTCGTCGAAGGCGAGGGCGAACTCGACGTGGCCGCCCAGGCGGAGCATGCCGTGGCGGTCGAGGCGCTGGCCGAGTTGGCGTTTGAGATCGCCGACCAGGCCGACCCGATCGAGATCAACAAAGAGACGATCTACGAGGTGAAGGTCACGAACAAGGGCTCGAAGACCGCCACGAACATCCGCGTCTCGGCGGTGTTCCCGCCCGACATGAAGCCGCTGGCCGGCGACGGACCGGCGCGGGCGGGGGTGTCGGGGAACCGCGTGCTCTTCGAGCCGTTGGCCCGGCTCAATCCGCGCGAGCAGGCCACATTCCGCATTCAGGCGCAGGGGCTGCGGGCCGGCGATCAGCGGATCCAGGTGCAGATCGTCAGCGACGACTCCCCCACCCCGGTCACGAAGGAAGAGAGCACCCGCATCTACAGCGATCGCTGAGGGTGGGCTTCAGGCGTCGTTAAAGAACCGCCAGTCGGTCCCCTGGTCGGTGCGGAAGTAGAGGTCGTCCAGCTCGGGATCGGTATCCTTGTGCTTGCGGCGATCAACCTGCAAGAGCGCCAGGAGCTGGTTCTCTCCCAGCGGCGAGTCGGGCGTTTTCGACTGCTCCAGCATCTCGTAGACCTCCTCCATGCAGCCCAGCGCAACGCAGGCGGCCATCGTCGAACAGCCGGAGTGGCCGGCGGCCGCCACCAGAAACGGCTCGCGCGTGACATCCATCAATAACATTCCGCAGCAGGGGTAGGGACCGAGATTCCCCTTCCGCGCCTCTTGGACCACCTGGCGCTTGGACATGCGCGGCAGGAAGGTTCCGCGGCGGGTGAAGATGCCTTCCTCGCCCGCCTCGGGAATGGTTAACACGGGATGCTCAGGGAGTTGAATCTTGTCGGCGTCTCGCAGGTCGAACGACCATTGGAACTGAATGGGCGGCTCTTGAATGCCGGCCCGCTCAAAGACGGTCTTGGCCAACGGCTCGACCATGGCGTTCACCACCGGCGCCCCGATGGTGACCACCATGCCCACGTCGCTCCGCTCCTTCAGCAGCCTCCGGAAGTCGTCCTCGGCCTCTTCGGGCGTGGAGTCGATCGGGATCATGTACTCCTCCACCTTGAATCGCAGTTGCAGCACCTCGTTGAGCGTCTTGAACAAGATGGTCTGAGCCTGCATGTCGTGAACGCCCACCGCGCGCTGCCAGGTCCACTTATCGCGGTAATACTTTTCGCCCATCACCACCATGACCGTGCTTCCCGAGCGGAAGCGGTCCCAGGGCGGGAGGCGAAAGTCAGTAGACACCAGCGACTCGATGGGAATCTGCAGCCGACTGAGGCACTCAACCAGCTTGTGGGGCTGCTTCACGCAGCGTTCTGTCAGGTCGAGGGCGTCATAGTATTTACGCCGTAGGCCGCCGAGAAAATTATCGCGGGAGATGCCGCGCCGCACGGCTTCCTCGATGACGGCGCACTGAACGGCCTCGACCAGGCCGGGCTCGTCACGTATGATCATAAACTCGATGAATTCCTGGAGCGGAATTGTGCTTTGCTTCGTGTTCTTAAGGACGACCATCGGAATCTCGGGGCAAGAGTATGGGGAGGGGCCGCGATCGGTTCCACAACCGCGGCGGCGTCCTGCTATCCTGCGTTCTAGCTGGTAGCAGGCGCGGCGGCCAGAGATCGGCCTGGCGGAGGGTGCGCTGGGCGCACACTCGAAACACCCTCATCTCAATGACATCCCAGA
>JAHWKS010000652.1 GCA_019347795.1 Planctomycetota bacterium
GAAGCGGCTCTTGCGGGAGTGGATTAACGCCGGGGCCCCGTGGACGCGGGAGAGCCTTGTCGCGCCTGCCGCCGCGGCCGCCGGAGCGCGGGAAACTTGGGTGCGGCGGCTGACCGTGCCCGAGTATAACGAAACGGTCCGCGGCGCAGTCGGCGTCGACATCGAGCAAGATGCCCGTCGCTTGCTCCCGCCCGACCTGCGGGCGGACGGCTTCAGCAACACCGCCTACAATTTGCAGGTCGATCTGCGGCATGTCGAGGCGTACACCGAGCTGGCGGAAATCGTCGTCGGCCGAATGGATGTCGTCGCGTTTGCGAGCCAGTTCCACAAGCGGCGGCAACTCGACGGCGACGCGATCCGGGAACTCGTCGCCGGCATGGGCGCGTGGGTGCTGCGCGGACCGCTGGACGATCGCGAGATCGCGAGCTTCGCCGAGCTCTCGCAGGAGGTGGCCGAGGAGGGAGGCGACTACCGCGAGGCGGTGAGCTACATCCTCCAGGCGATGCTGCAGTCGCCGCGGTTCCTCTACCGCATGGAGCGGCAGCGAGAGCCGGGCGAGCGGGTCGGCGGTTACGAGCTGGCGTCGCGGCTGAGTTACATCGTCTGGGGCGCCCCGCCCGATCGGGAGTTGCTGCGGGCCGCCGGCGCCAGCGAATTGGACGATCCGCGCCGCGTCGAGGAGCAGGTGAAGCGGATGCTCCAGGACCCGCGGGCGATCGAGACATCCTCGCGCTTCATCGCAGAATGGCTGAACCTCGGCCGGCTGGCGAACCTGCGGCCCGATCCAAAGCGATTCCCCAACTGGAGCGAGGCGTTGGCCGGCGACATGCGGGAGGAGACGCTCGCATTCTTTCAGCGCGTCGCGTGGGAGGAGCAGCGTCCGCTTTCGGACTTGCTCAACGCGCAGGTCACGTTCCTGACGCCGCGATTGGCGGAGCACTATCGACTGCCGCAGAAGGCCGTCGTCGCAAGCGAGGCTGCCGAGAACCGCGACACTGAGACTCCCGACCGCGTCACATCGGGACTGCAGGTTCTCTACACGTTCCAGGAAGGGGCCGGCGATACCGTCCGCGACGTTTCCGGCGCCAAGGACCCGCTGCATCTCAAGATCGAGAATCCGGCCGTCGTCGGATGGGATCCTGATGGGCTGACCGTGCGCGGCGCCACGCTCATCGCCTCACGCGGCCCAGCTCGAAGACTGACGGAGGCGGTGCGGCGATCGAAGGCAGTCACGCTCGAGGCGTGGGTCACGCCGGCCAATGCAACGCAAGCCGGGCCGGCCCGCATCGTCACGCTCTCCAGCAACACGGCGGCTCGCAACTTCACGCTCGGCCAGGAGGGGGACAAGTACGATGTTCGCTTCCGCACAACGGCGACCGACGGCAACGGCATTCCCTCGCTGAGCGGCCCCAGTTCTTCTGTCCAGCCGCGGCCGACGCATATGGTCTACACCCGGGATGCATCGGGCAAGGCAACGCTGTACATCGACGGCGACGAGCGCGACTCTCGCGACGTGCGAGGGGACGTTTCGAACTGGGACGCGAACTTCCGTCTCGCGCTGGCGAACGAGATCACCGGCGATCGGGCCTGGCAGGGAACGCTGCACCTGGTCGCGGTGTATGACCGGGCTCTCTCGCTTCCGGAGGTGCGACGCAACCAGGCGGCCGGGAAGACGCGCGGCCAATCGACGTCCCCGAACTTCGCTGCCGCCGGGCTGGAGCGGCTCAACGACGTGCAAGCGCTGTACACGTTCGACGGCGGCGGAGATACGGTGCGCGACGTTTCCGGCGCCGGCGATCCGCTGAATCTGAAAATTGAAGACGCCTCCGCGGTCGATTGGACGGGCGACGGCTTACGCGTGAAGTCCGCGACGCTGATCGCCGCCGCGGAACCGCCGCGCCGGCTGATCGAGGCGATCAAAAAGTCCAACGGCGTCACGATCGAAGCGTGGATCACGCCGGACAACCCGAAGCAGAGCGGACCGGCGCGGATCGTCACGCTTTCTTCGGGTACGAACGAACGCAACTTTACATTCGGGCAGGACGGCGGCAAATTCGACGTCCGCTTTCGTGCGACGAGAACCAGCGGCAACGGGATGCCGTCGGTCAGCAGCCCGGGGGGCGCGGTTCAGACCCGGCCGACGCACGTCGTCTACACCCGCGACGCCACCGGCCGGGCGAAGCTCTATATCGACGGCATGCAAGCGGCGGCCGGCAACATCGATGGCAGCCTCGCGAACTGGCAAGACGGTTTTCGACTGGCGCTGGCGAACGAGACGACGAAAGACCGTCCGTGGTTGGGGGTCCTTCACCTGGTCGCGATTTACAGCCGGGCGCTCGCGCCGCAGGAAGTGCGGTCGCGGTCTGAACTCCCGGCGCGCGGCGGACTGGAGCGGTATGACCTCTCCTCGGTTCCTCATCGCGGCGGCCTGTTGACGCAGGGGAGCGTGCTCACCGTGGGAGGCGACGACGGCTCGATGGTCACGCGAGGGCTCTTCATCTTCCGCAACCTGCTCGCCGGGCACATCGACGATCCGCCCCCCTGCGTGGACACCACGCCCGTGCCGACCAGGCCGGGAGAGTCGCAGCGGGGCATCGCGGAAGGGCGGATCGCCAATCGCGCCTGCACCGGCTGCCATGGCATCTTCGAGCCGCCGGCGTTCGCCCTTGAGAAGTTCGACGGCCTGGGCGCCTTTCACGAGGTGGACGAGCACGGCAACAAGCTCCGCGAAGACGGCGAGATTGTCTTCCCGGGCCGGGACAAACCGATCGCCTTCGAAACCACCGCCGAGCTGATGGATTTGCTCGCCGGCAGCGATCGCGTCAAAATGAACATTACAAAAAAGGTCGCCCAGTTCGCCCTCGGCCGCCCGCTGGTTGAGGCCGATGAGCCGATCATCGCCGAGATCCATCAGGCCGCCCAGAAGAACGGCGGAACCTACGCCAGCCTGATCACCGCCCTCGCCATGAGCGACCTGGTGCAGCGCCACATCGCTCATTGATTCAGGCGTTACCAATGGCGGAACATTCGAACAAGCACATTCGCGAAGCCATTCGGTACGCAGAGCAGAAAGGATGGACGTTTCTAAAGGCGGGTCCGCGGGCGCACATTTTCGGACAACTGTTTTGCCCGCGCCGCGATCGAGACGGCCATATCGTGCGGGTGCATTCGACGCCAACCGATCCGGAGAGTCACGCTCGAAAGATTCGGCGCGCCGTGGACAACTGCGACCATTGAGGGTGTTTATAAATGACAGTATTTGATTTCAAAGCGGTGCTTGAGCAGGCCGATATCGACGAAGAAGAAGCCGATGCTTTGTATGCGCGCTGCAAAGACGGGACGCTGATCTCAGCAGGCGGAGTCAGCTATGTCGATTTCGATCGCCAGGCCGATTCGCTCGATCAAGCTGTCCGCAGCGCGATTGCCGATGTGCAGGCCGCGGGCTTCCGCGTTATCCGGATCGAAATCGCCGCCGATGCGCTCGCGCCGCTGCCGTCGTCGTGAGCAATGGGTTGCGCACCACCACCGCCATGAATTGGACCTGGCGCCGCGGCACGGTTCCAAAGAATGAAGGGCGCGACGAAGGAGTTTCTTTCGTGAGCGAGTTTCGATTCCGCCTGATTGTGTGCGGGCCGACTTCGCACGAGATCTCCGACGAAGAATTGCTGGATGCGTCCGATGCGCTTGGCGCCGCGGGATGTGATGATTGTTCGATTAGCGTTCACGAGCAAGGCTTGGAGTTGGAGTTCGACCGGGAAAGCGAATCGCTTCAGCAAGCGATCGCGTCGGCGATCCGTGACGTGGAGCAAGCGCAGTTCGCCGTTGAATCGATTCAGCTCGACCGCGACGCCGTTCTTGCGGCCGCATCGAGTTCATGAAACCGGGCTGCGGCGCTACACCACCAGCGCCACCACCACGACGACCAGCATTACGGCGCCGCACATCATTTTGCCCAGCGTGCCGAAGAGGCGGCCCCAGAAGGCGGCCTGGCCTACCTGGAGCCCTTCCTCCATGGTGCGTCCTTTCCAGTGCTCGCCGAGCATCGCGCCCCCCATGGCGCCGAGCGAGGCGAACAGCAGCGCCCCCACGATCGGCCCGATCACGGGAATCGGCACTCCGACCACCGCGCCCAGCACGCCGC
>JAHWKS010000653.1 GCA_019347795.1 Planctomycetota bacterium
CTGATGAAAACCATGCAACTGATGAAAACCATGCAACTGATGAAAACCATGCAACTGATGAAAACCATGCAACGCTTCCTCGTTTTCACAACCGCACTTACGCTTTCGAATTCTGCGCTTCAAGCGGCGGAGAAGTTGACGTCGGCAAGCTCGCCCAACATCGTGCTGATACTCACCGACGATCATGGTTGGAGCCAGATGTCGCAGGCAATGGATCCGCGCGTTCCAGCGTCGGTCTCGCGCTATCTGGAAACGCCGAACATGAACCGCCTGGCGAATGCGGGGATGCGTTTTACCAATGGTTACTCGCCGGCGCCGCTCTGCACGCCGACGCGGCGGAGCATCCTCTGTGGCGCCGCCACAGCCCGCTGCGGAAGCGAGTTCCGAAGCAAATGGATCCCCGCCGATCATATGACGATCCCCAAGGCTCTCAAGTTGGCCAACCCCGATTACCGCTGCGCGCACTTTGGCAAGTGGGGCGAATTGATGATCTCCACGCCCGAGCAGTGTGGCTACGACGCCAGCGACGGCATGACCGGCAACAACACGGGCGGCATGCCCCCCACGCTCGGTGTCCAAGGAGGGCATGCTGACGGCCCGCCGCATTTCATCGACAATGACGATCCCAAACGCACGCGCACCGTGACGGATCGGGCGATCGAGTTCATGCAAACCCAGGCGCGGGCCGACAAACCCTTTTACGTCCAGATCAGCTACTACGCTCAACACCTGTCCGTCGTCTGCACCGAGGAGACACTCGCAAAATACGAGGCCAAAGGGGCTCCCGATCGCGGCTACACGCAGGCTTGGGCCGCCATGATGGAAGAATTGGATCACGGCGTCGGACGCGTGCTCGACGCCATTGATGAGCTGGACATCGAGGGGAATACCTATGTCTTCTTCACCGCGGACAACGGCGGCCGTGGAACTGTTCCCGGCGGCGACACGGGTCGTAAGGCGACCAATCATCCGCTCACCGGCGCCAAGCAGAGCCTATACGAAGGGGGCATCCGCGTTCCGTTTCTGGCGCGTGGACCGGGAATCGAGCCGGGGAGTGTCTGCCACACGCCGGTCGTCGGGTATGACTTCCTGCCCACGTTCTACGACCTAGCCGGCGGCAAAGCGGGACCCGAAGCATTAACCGGCGATGTCGATGGGGTCAGCATCTGCAAATTGTTCGACGATCCTCATGCCGCGACGCTGGACCGCGAGGGTAACGCGGTGTACTTCCATCGTCCCGGCCGCGGCTTTTCCGCCATCCGCCAGGGCGACCATAAGTTGATCGTCTTCTGGCGCCGGAACGGAACCATCGCCCGGCGGGAACTGTACGACGTCGGCGAGAATCCCGTGGAGCAAGGCCGCGACTTCGCAAATGAAAACAAAGCGAAAGCGGACGCCATGCAGGAAACCCTTCTGACGTTTCTCAAGGCGGTGTCCGCCGAGACGCCGAGCGACATTGCGCCAAAGCGAAAACGCCCCAGGACCAGGCCCCAGGATCAGCAGCGATGACGATGAAGACCTTAAAGTCATTGGCGCGAAGGCGCCATCCGGGCTGGCCCGCAGGCGTTACGGGCTTATTCGACGCCGCCGCGGGCGTCTGGGAGACCACTATGAACTCGCTTGCCTTGTGCTGCCTGGTCCTCTCGTCGCTATCTGCTTCTGCCGCAGAAACCGCATTCACCGCCGGCGCCGCCACGGCCGATCTGACGCCGCCGCCGGGCGTATCGATGGACGGCCCGATCAGCAAGCCCGGTCCTGTGCGCGGGGTGCACGATCCTTTGCACGCCCGCGCCCTCGTGTGCAGGCTGGGCGAAACGTCGGTGGCCATCGTCGTGTGTGATATGTGCATGATCGACCGCCCCGTCTACGATCACGCGAAGCGACTCATCCAAGAGAAGACGGGGATCCCGCCGAGCCGCGTTCTCGCGTCGGCAACTCACTCCCACGCCACTCCGCGGGTGATGCAGATCAGCGTCGGGCCGAGGGACGAGGCTTACCGCACGCTGGTTGCGGAACGAATCGCGGATGCGGTCGCAAAAGCTCAGAAGAACCTCGCGCCGGCGAAGGTCGGGTTCGGTTCGTTCGACCGGCCGGAATATATCGCCTGCCGCCGCTGGCTTTGCGAGCCGGGCAGCGTCGGCGTCAATCCCTTCGGCGAGGAGGGGGAGCGGGTCAAGTCGGTCGCAGGCGTCAGCGCAAAGGCGATCCGCCCCGCTGGTCCTACCGATCCGCAGGTTTCGGTGCTTTCGATTCAGCACGAGGACGGAACGCCGTTGGCGGTGCTGGCGAACTTCAGCGTCCACTACTGCGGCGGATACGAGCCGGGGCAGGTGAGCGCCGACTACTTTGGGTCGTTCGCCCGAGAACTTGCCGAGCGGATGCCGGCCGCCGACGGCCGCCCGCCCTTCGTCGGCATCATGTCCAACGGCACAAGCGGCGATACCGGCGGGCTCCAGATAGGAGAGGGCCGGGCGCCTCCGTGGCAGCGCATCGAGCAAGGGGGCGAGGCGCTGGCTGAGGCGACGGCCGAGTTGATCGGCAGCCTCGATCATCGCACGCCTGGCGCCTTGGCTGCCGTCGCCGCGGAGCTGAAGCTCGGCGTCCGAAAGCCGTCGCCGGAGCGGATCGCGTGGGCGCGGCGGCTCCGGGATGCGCCGGAGATCGAGCCGCCGCATCGCTGGAGCCGCATCTACGCCGCGGAGACGCTCCACCTCGCCTCTTATCCCGACGCTTATGAACTCCCGCTGCAAGCGATCCGCATCGGCGAAGTTGCCATCGCCGCGGCGCCGTGCGAGGTGTTCGCGGAAACGGGCCTGGCGATCAAGAAACACGGCACTTTTGAGCGGACGTTCACGATCAGCCTGGCGAACGGCTACGGGGGTTATTTGCCTACGCCGCAGCAACACGCGTGGGGCGGATACGAAACCTGGCCGGCCCGCAGCAGCCATCTGGAAACAGAGGCGGAGCCGAAGATTCGCGCCGCCCTGCTGGGTTTGGTGGCGCAGCTTGAGCAGCCCCAGCAGGCGGCCGCCCCCCGGCCGAACATCGTCGTGGTTCTCGTAGACGACCTGCGTTGGGACGAGCTGAGCTGCATGGGGCATCCCTTCGTTCGCACGCCTAACGTCGACCGGCTCGCCCGCGAGGGCGCCCGCTTCCGCAATGCCTTCAGCAACGCGCCTCTTTGCTCGCCCGCCCGCGCTTGCCTGCTAACCGGCCGCTACATGCACCGCCACGGCATTCTCGACAACACTGACCGCAGTGAGCAAAGCCATCGTCTGCGAACGTTCCCGCAGGCCCTTCAGAGGGCGGGCTATGAAACCGCGTTTGTCGGCAAGTGGCACATGGGCAACGACGATGCGCCGCGTCCGGGGTTCAATCGCTGGGTGGGACTGCGGGGGCAAGGAACATCGTTTGAACCGGTGGTGAACGTTGACGGCGAGCGAGTGCCGGAGAAGCGGCACACGACCGATGTGCTCAACCGCTACGCCGCCGAGTTCGTCCACGGCGAGCGCGGCGCCGATCGCCCCTTCTGCCTCTACGTGTCTCACAAGGCGCTTCATCCGGAGTTGATGCAATACGATGACGGGAGCATCTCGGACCCGCAAGCGGCCAGGTTTCTTCCGGCAGAGCGGCACGAGAAGCTTTACGCGGAAGACGCCGTCCCGCGGCGGCTGAATGTATTGGATGACGTGAGCGACAAACCCGCCCTGGCCCGGCCGATCGAAGGATTGCCGCCGCTCAGCACCGAAACCGGCACGGAAGACGAGACGGTCCGCGACCGCCTGCGGATGCTGGCCGGCGTCGATGAGGGAGTGGGCCAGCTCTTGATGGCTCTGGAGGAAACGGGCCGGCTCGACAACACCGTCTTCGTCTTCACCAGCGATCACGGCTACTGGTACGGCGAGCACGGGCTGAGCGTCGAGCGGAGGCTGGCGTACGAGGAAGGCATCCGCGTTCCGCTTCTGGTCCGCTTTCCTCCGATAGTGGAGCCGGGCCTGGTGATCGACGCTATGACGTGCAGCGTGGACCTGGCGCCGACGTTGCTCGCACTGGCCGGCGTCGAAAGCGAGCAGCCGATGGACGGCCGCAACATGGGGCCGCTTCTCCGCGGCCAGACGCCGGCAAACTGGCGAAAGTCCC
>JAHWKS010000654.1 GCA_019347795.1 Planctomycetota bacterium
AAGAGCTTTGTCTGCGACCCGTACCCGTCGCCTTCGACGTGGCGCCTCTCCGGATGCGACCGCTTGTGGTCACGCGCAGGCCACGTTCACGAAACCGTCATCGATCCGACGCGGAAGGCGATCCGTGAGTACTGGGATGCGCTCAAGACCGTCGTCGCCGACCTGGAGATCACCGCCGAAGAACAGAACTACGTCGTCAGCGAGCGCCGGCGCCTGGGATTGGCCAAGGAGCAAATCCGCGTGCTCCACGCCCGGGCGTTCGCCAGCGCCATCGCCCAGTTCTGCGATGACGCTTGGCTTGACGACAAGGAGTTGGTCAAACTCCGCCGACTCCATCGATGCCTCTCAAAGCTCGGTTGGGCGCCGGGAGAATGAAAGAGGAGGGTTTTCAGTGGCGTTCACGCCCCTTCTCCGCGCAGCGGTCTTCGGCCCGGCGTTCACGCCGGGTCAACGGAGGCGCTACCCATTTTCCCTTGCCACAGCCGCCGCGCGCTCGACCGGAAAACCACCCCGATCCCATCCCACGAAAAACGTCCCCAGCCGCGGAGCGGCGGCAGCATGTAGCCGCAGGCGCAAGCCTGCGGACCGCGTGCAAGAAACGCATCGAAGCCGCGAAGCGGCGACAGCGAGGTTGGAACCGGCGGGCGGTTCCGCGTCATTTTGGCCGGCATGCAGCATGTCCGCCCGATGGACGATCCCATGGTCGGGTTGGCTCGCTGGCTCGTGTGAACTGCTGCCGCCGCTTCACGGCTTCCCATTATGTGACGCCGTGCGACTACCGCGGGCTCGCGCCCGCGGCTACATGCTGTCGCGGCTTCGCCGCTGTTGCTGCGTCTCGGGAGCACTCTCCACCCAGAAACGCGATGCGTCGCGAGGCCGTCCACGTTGAAACGCGCTTCCGGCCCCGTCACGCCGCGTATCTTCCATCCTCCAACCGCCGCGCCTGCCCGATAAGCGCCAGCGTCTCCAGCAGCTCGGCCACGTCGGTGCGGCGGGCTCTTGTGAAGCGGGCGGCGATCTCGTCGGAGGTTGCCGGGGCGGGGAGTTGGGAGAGGGCGGCGCGGACGGCTTGGAAGCGGTCGGGGAGAGTGGGGGGCTAGGGTTCTTTGGCGATTCTTTTCTTGGCGGCGGGGGTGGTCTCGGCGGCGACGGCGAGTTGTTTCTGCTGGGCGGCCTTGCCTGCGGGGTTCTGGAACTCGGGGCGGCTACCAACTTGCGCCGCGGGAGCGGTCGTATCACGGGAAGGATTTTGGTAACATTCTTCCACCCGCATTCAGTGCTGCACCGAACCACTGGTGGTGAGCGATGAGCATCGACTGGAAAGAGTCAGATTTTGTCTTTCTGCTAAAGCAGTTGCGCCAAGGACGGGCCATCCTCTTTCTGGGAGCCGGGTTCTCCTTCGACGCGAGAAACGAGGCAGGCGACTCGCCGCCGTTAGGGTGGCGTTTGGCTAAGATCCTCGCGGAGGAGGCAGGATTCGAATATCAAAGCGAACCGCTTCCCGTAGTCTATGAAGCGGCTCAAAAGCAACTGGGTACGGCCAGTCTCTGGTCCTTACTTCGACGGCTTTACGACATCCGCTCTTATGCCGAGTGGTACAAAATCGTCCAAGCCGTAACATGGTATCGCATTTACACGATGAATATCGATAACTTAGTACAAAGGCTTTACAGCACGTCGAGCACTCAGCGCCTTCGAACGATTATTAATCCGGCCCCGATCGAAGAGCGCGACGGGCTATATCGCGAACTACAATGTATACATCTTCACGGCTTTGTCGAAACGCCCGACAAGGGACTCTCCTTCACATTGCCTGACTTCGGCCACCTGACGGCCAAACCCAACCCGTGGTATCAAAGTCTTATCGACGACCTTTATCATCGCAGTGTGATTTTTATCGGAACGGCGCTCGAAGAGACGACATTTCAGCATTATCTGCAGATCCGGGATCCCAAGGATCGAGCCACACAAGAGTTTCGCCCAAAATCATACTTGATCAACCCTTCAATAGGTCGCATTCGCGCAGGGGCCCTGAAAGAACGCAACATTGTCGCCGTCGAATGTACCGGGGAGCAGTTCTTCACGTCTCTCCAAAGTGCTATCGAACCTCGCGAGTTAACGCTACGTAGCGTTCGGTCCAACGTCTTCCCAAGTGCCATTTTTAGGGAGGACAAGGCCGTCCTCGATGAGAACATAAACCGCTATTTCGATTTAATTCGCTCGGACGCGCTCCCGTTTATCCAAATTGGTACGACATAGCAGAAAACCGCGACGCTATTAGGACAATTGTGAAGGAGTTGGTTTGCCAGCTACCCAGGGAACGAACCACGTTCTCGCTCGTCGTGCTTCATGGGCCGGCCGGAAGTGGCAAGACGACTGCCCTCATGCGCGCCGCCCAAATTGTATCGTCTGCCGGGCCCCGGGTTTTCTTCGCAAACGGATTGGAGCGGTTGGACCTACGGGGTATTCTCGACTTTGCCGAGGAAGACAATGGCGAGGAACGCATATTTATATTTATCGACGTTATCTCCCGACACGTTGCGTCTATCGACGCAGTCTACGACCGTCTTATCAAATTGGACAACGTAACACTCGTAGTTGCCGATCGTTCCAACAAATACGCCGGAATGAGCCACGCGTTCGCAGCACTTAATCCGGTCGAGGTAAGAATGCCAGACCTCGACGAGGACGATGTGAAGTCCATAATTGCGAAACTTGAGGAGTTTGGCTTTCTTGGCGTTCTGCGCGAAAAGACACCGGAGCAGCGAACCGCCGCGTTTATGGATAGCGCGAAGAAGCAGTTACTGGTTGCGCTCAGAGAAGCCACGAGCGGCCAAGGTTTTGATATGATTCTCCGGACGGAATATGCCGACCTTGCTCCTGCCGCGCAACTCGCCTATACCATCTGCTGTATCGCCGTCGCACATGGAGCACCTGGTGTGTACATTCGCCACCTGCTCCCGTGTCTCGGGCGATCTGAGTTTACGAAGGGCGTCGTTATTCGCGACCTCCTCCGCGGTGTCCTGGTCCCTGCCAATCAGTCGGAAACGATGGTGCGGCCGCGTCATCGCCTAATAGCGTATTGGGTCGCTACAGAAATTGCTCCGGTTGGACAAAAGGTCGAGGCAGTCGGAAAATTCCTTTGGCAGATTTCGTCGGATATTGTTCCCAACGAGATCAAACGACGTTCCCCCGCCTACGTCGCCTACCGCGGAATGATCAATTCGGAAGCGCTTCGCGAGACGTTCTCCAACGATACCGACATCATTCTCGGGATTTATGACGAACTGAAGGCGGCATACGGCCACGATTTTTTGTTTTGGCTTCACTACGGCATGGCCCAAATCAACGCTGGTCGTCTTGACGTCGCGGAAAACTATATTAATCAATCACTTGCCATCAACCCTCGCAGCCACCAATCTAAGCACCATTTAGGATGTCTTCACCTATTGCAAGCCTCCACGGCGCCCAACCCGGCTGCCGTTCTCGAGCGTGCAAACAGCGGCATTGACTTTTTGTTGGAGCAAATTCGGACCCATGGAGACGAAAACTCGTATCCGTATCACGCTTACTTGGTTTATGTGTGCCGATGGTATCGTCGCGCTGACAACTTGATTAGCCAAAAGCAATGGGAGGGACTCCGGCAGATTGGCACGGAGGCTATCAAAAAGTTTCCGCGTGACGACATGGTTAAAGACGCCACGAATGAGGTTGAACGTCAATATCTTTTACGAGTCGCAGTGGATCGAGAACCCTGACCGACACATTTAGATTGGCCCATTGTAGCGCGGTTAAGATGGGAGTTGACGTCAAGATCAAACAACCGGTGCGGCGGATCACGGTTGCCGTGAAACCTGGATTCTTTGCCTCGCCTCACGCCGCATACCGCCCATCCTCCAACCGCCGCGCCTGGCCGATCAGCGCCAGCGTCTCCAGCAGCTCCGCAACATCGGTGCGGCGGGCGCGGGTGAAGCGGGCGGCGATCTCGTCGGAGGTTGCCGGTGCCGGGAGTTGGGCCAGGGCGGCGCGGACGGCTTGGAAGCGGTCGGGGAGGGTGGGGGGCCAGGGTTCTTTGGCGATTTTCTTCTTGGCGGCGGGGGTGGTCTCGGCGGCGACGGCGAGTTGTTTCTGCTGGGCGG
>JAHWKS010000655.1 GCA_019347795.1 Planctomycetota bacterium
ATCGCCGACGCGGACGGCAATCCGATGCACAGTTGGCGGGTGCTGATCCTCCCGTACCTCGGAGACAAGGCGGCCACAGTTTACAACCAGTACAACTTCGACGCGCCGTGGGACGACCCGCAGAACCTTCGCCTGGCCAGCTTCATGCCGGAGGAGTACGCCTGTCCCGAGCATCCCGAGGCCCGCGACCGGCAGGAAACGACGTACATGGTCCTTATGGGCCCCAACACGCTTTTCCCCGGCGCGGAAGCCAGGTCCGGCAGGGATATCCTCGATCCGCTTGACGAGACGATTATGGTCGTCGAGACGCCGCAAACCGGCGTAATCTGGACGAAGCCGCAAGATCTGGACGCCTCCCGCACGTCATATGAAATCAACGGCCGCGAAGAGACCGATCCCGGCAGCTACCATCACACCGGCGGCGCCCACGTGCTCACCGCCGACGGCGAAGTCCACCACCTCCAGGACGAATTCTCCCCCGACCACCTCAATGGCATGGCCACGATCAACGGCCGCGAAGTGTTGCCGAGGAATCTGCTGAAGGGGTTTTGAAAGACTCGTAGAGTCGTAGGGTGCGACTCGTGGACTCGTAGGGTGTGACAAGCGGTAGCGCAGTCACACGCGAAGCCTGGCACACGTGTGACTGCGCTACCGCTTGTCACACCCTACTCCCTCCCCCCATTCCGCAAATGCGCTCAAGTTGGTCCGCTTTCTCGCCGATACCAGAAACCGTGTAACTCTGCGCATGTGAAAGCCGCTTCATGCGATGGGCGAAGATCAGCCTGCTGCTGGCGATCGCCGCGTTGCCCTCGGGGGCGCGGAGCCAGCAAACCGCTGCGCCCCCCGCTGCCGCGTCCGTTCACATCACCCAGCAGCGAGCGTTTTCGTTTCCCGTCAGCCTTCCCGCGGCCGCGGCGCTGGGGGGCGAGCCGGCAGTCATCGAACTGTGGTTCTCCACCGACCGCGGCGTGAATTGGCGCCGGTACGACATGCGGCGACCGGACGCGGGACCGTTTGTCGTGCAGACCGACCATGACGGCGAATACTGGTTTGCGTCGCGGATTCTCGATTCGCTCAATCGCGTGCTCTACCAGCCTCCGCAGCTTCCCGAGCGCCGCGTGATTGTCGATACTGTGGCGCCGCGGATGGAGTTCACCGCCGCCGCCGGCTTCTCCGGCGAGGTGCAAGGCCAGTGGCGAGTTCACGACGAACATCTGAAGCCGGATTCGCTCTCGCTGGAGTATCAGCCGGCGCCGAATCAGCCGTGGCAGCCGCTGCCGCTGGAGCGTCCGCCGGCCGGCTCGATGCAGACGTCGCTGGAAGGCGCCACGCGGTGGTTTCCGCAGACGAATCAATCCTCCGTCAGCTTCAAGGCGACGGTGCTCGATCAGGCGGGCAACTCGACCGTGGTGACGCGAACTGTTACCTTCTCGCACGCGTCGCCGCCTCCCGCCTCGCAGGATCTCGCGCCGGTTCAGCCGTATTCGCCGGCGCGGCCGCAGCCAGGGACGGGCAACGTCGCCGCCGTTCCCGCGAACCCGCCGACGGCCAATCCCATCCCGTGGCCCGCCGATAACGCCGCTTCGAGTCCGGCGCCGGCTCTGACGAAGGATCCGTACCGCAGGCCGGACTCCCTCACCACCGATCAATCGGCCGCCCCGCCGCTGATGACGAATGACGGCCAGCCGGGCGCCACGCGGGTCAGCCCCGTCGCCGATGACGGCGGCCCGCGCCGCATCAGCCCATCCCCCGCGCCGCCGATCGGTCCGCAGTCGCTGCCGGGAGGCGAACGGCCGCGGATGACGAACTCGCGGAAGTTCCAGCTCGAGTACGACGTCGCCTCCGTCGGCCCGCACGGCGCGGACCGCGTCGAGTTGTGGATCACCCGCGACGGCGGCCGCACGTGGCAGGCCTGGAGCACCGATCCGGACCGCGAGAGCCCGATGGAAGTTTCGCTTGAACACGAAGGCGTCTACGGCTTCCGGGTGGTGGTGACCGGCCGCAACGGATACTCCGGCGCCATTCCCACACCGGGCGAGATGGCCGATGTATGGATCGGCGTTGATTTGACCGCGCCCGAGGCGAGGCTGACCGGCGCCAGGTACGGCGCCGGGCGCCAGGCGGGGCAGCTCGACATCCGCTGGGACGCCGACGACGTGATGCTCGCGGCCCGCCCCGTGACGTTGCTCTTCAGCGAGTCGCCCGACGGCCCCTGGACGATCGTCGCCACGGGACTGCCCAACAGCGGCGCCTACAACTGGGCCGTCGATCCACGCACGCCCCGGCGGATCTACCTTCGCCTGGAGGTCCGCGACGAAGCCGGCAACGTAGGAACGTACCAGCTCCGCGAACCAATCAACCTCGAGGGGCTCCAGCCCAAGGCCCGCGTCCGCGGCATCCAACCCATCGGCCAAGTCGAATTCGGGGCCATGCGACCGTCGCTGTTCCGCTAGCATCGCCTACATGCAGGCGGTGGGAATGGTGAACGACCACCTGCTTCCGCTATGCCGAGCTGCGATGACCGGCCTGGCTCAGGCGGCCTGCGTCGGCCGAGCGATCGCGACTTGCAACTTCTCGGCAGTAAGCGGCTTGCGGAGCGTCTGGTCGGCGCCGACCACTTCGGCGAAGCAGGGATGGATCGCCCGGCTGGTCATCAGCACCACCGCCGGCCCCGCGCCGAACAGCTTGAGCTTCGCGCACACGAGGTAGCCCGATGGTTGCGGAATGGTGGGGTCCAGAAAGACCACCTCGGGCTGAAAGCCCCGGACCGCCGCCAAGGCCGCATCGCCCGACATGACGCTGCGGACTTCCCACCCCTGGGCCGTCAGCCGCGATGCAAGCACTTCCCTGTGGTCGGGATCTTTGTCGGCGATCAGGGCGCGCGGCGCCCGGCTCGGTTCGGGAAGCATGGCGAGTCGCTTGTTAGGGGAAAGAGATCCGGCGAACGCATTCCGGGGCGAAAGGTTCTGGAGGGCCAGGTCAATTGCCCGCGTCGAGGATAGGCTGGAAGTCTCGATTGTAGTTCGCCGCCGGGCGGTTCGGCAATCCAGCTTCGGACGACTCGGCTACGGCGCCACGGAGGCCAAGCGGCGGGCTTCGCACCGCAGGCGGCGGGCGAGTCGGCGATAGCCGTCGGCCTCGGAGTACGCCTCAACGACCTCGACGCGATTCGCCTTCTCATCCAAAAGCGTCGCCGCGCGTCGCAGTGCGGCCGTGAGCGCCGCATCACCGCGCGGCGCCGCAGGAAACTCATGCACGCGCGCGGGCGAACCGGGCGCCGCCGTCCCAAACTCGCGCCGCAGGGCTTCGGCGAATTCGGACTCACCGGCCGGCTTGTCCAGAAGCGATCCTTCGAGGGGGCTCGCGCCAAGGTCGCGTCGCAGCTCCACCAACTCCGCCACCCGGGCCGCGACATCCGGAGGCGCCGGCTCGATGGAGCTGTTGGGCGGCGGCTTGTCGGCCTCCGCCACGTCGCCGAGGAACACGGCGATTGCCCCCATGGCGAAGACTGCCGCTGACCCGCAAATCAGAAATCGTCGCATCCGAGCCTCCGTTCTCTCGATGAAGCCAGTAGCCCAGGATTATAGGAGGCGCCCGTCGCTCGGCGAACCCCAATGCGCCGCCTCCGACCCCTAAGCTGACATATAATAGCGGCAACGTTCACGCCTTGAGAGTGAAAGCCATGCCGCTGTTGGACCACTTTCACGCCCCGTTGAGCCAATCGCGCCACTGGGAAGCATTGCATGCCCGGTGGGCGGCGGCCATTGCCGATGCGCTCAACGACGACTTGTTGCCCGCTCGCTATTTTGCCGAGGCGCGGATCCACGCCGGCGGACGTATCGAAGTGGACGTAGCGACGTTCGAGGAGGGTCGGGGCGAGGCGGATAACGCCGTCGGCGCCGCCCCGATGGGAACGACGGTGGCTGCGCGTTCGTGGTCTCCGCCGAATCCCGCATTTGTCTGGCCCGCGGTTTTCTCGGATCGCTTCGAGGTAGCGATCTTTCACGACGAAGGAGGCCCGACGCTGGTGGCCGCGGTCGAGCTGGCCAGCCCTCGAAACAAAGACCGGCCGGAAGCGCGGCGGGCATTCGCCATCAAATGCGCCGCGTATCTGCAAAACGACGTGGGGCTGATCG
>JAHWKS010000017.1 GCA_019347795.1 Planctomycetota bacterium
GTTTCCAACCGCCTCCCACGCCCGCCATCACCAGCAGCAACAGGAACGCGAACGCCGGCCAGGGGGAGGAGCCTGTCTCCGCGCCCCCCGCCATGAATCGCTGAACGCGCGGTCCGAAGTGCGACCAGACTTCGGGAACCCGTCGGGCATACACCAGCGAGCCAAAGAGCATCAGGAACGGCAGATGCCGCACGTGGCGCCCGGCGAGCACGATGCCGAGCGCAAACACCGCCGTCTCCGCCCAGAACCGCTTGCGGCTGCTCAAGAGCCACATCGCGGCGGGAACGATCGCGCTGGCCACGTAGCACGCCTGCAGGATTGCATTGTGCATGAACACGGACCGCCATTCGGTGATCGCCGGACGAGGCAGCGTCACGGCGAACAGCACGTACCGCCAATATTCGATTCCATAGGGGTTCACGAGCGTCGCTCCCCAGGCGGCCGTCATCACCGCGCCGAGAAACCTCAGTTCCTGCCGGCGCCGCGGTCCTCGCCACGCCTCGACGACGAACCCCAGCCAGAACACGCTGAACACCCCCAGTCCGGCGACGAACCCGGCGTGCAGATTCGTCCAAGCAAGCATCAGGAGGGGAACCAGGCACAGCCCCAGCCGCTTGCCCGGCCGATGCCCATCGCAGATCACCAAGAGCCACGCCATCGCCGCGTACGTGAACATCTGCGGGCGGACGCGGAAGAACTGCGACATCACGGTGATTCCGAAGATCGCCAGAACCAGCACCGCGGCCGGCGGCGCCTTTCGCCGCACGCAGATGACTCCCACGGCGGCGACGGTCGCGGCCAACAACGTGGCGCGCAGCACCATCAGCCCCTCGGCGCCGGCGGCCGTGTACGCCACGGCGAAACTCCACTCTGTGAGCCATTCATGGTTGGTCCACGCGGCGCCGGCGGCCGTGTAGGAATACGGGTCCACGCGGGCCAGCCGACCTTCATCACGATGGGCGAGTCCGAATCGGAGATGCCCCCACAAGTCCGGGTCGGCCATCGTGTGCAGCGCGTTCCCCGTAAACAGCACCACAATGGCGACCACGGTCCAGATCCAGGCGGCCCGCGAGGGACCAGCGGTCGATAACGGCGCTCTGTGGCTCGATAAAGAGATCATCGAGGCTCCCAGTCGTGTGGAGTGGCAGAATCCCTAAGGGAAGGTTAGGCCGCCGGGAAGCGGCGTCAAACGGGTTCTCCGGGATCCGTTGAGGAGGATACTGACGGTAAATCGGCATGGTCGAAGCAGTCGCCGTGAATTACCTTTGGTGCAAAATCTCAGGCGACCCCTGAGGAAATCAACTTCGCGCGATACAGTTGCTTGTGGCCAAGGTTCTCATTACCGGCGCTTCGGGATTTGTCGGCGGGCATCTGGCCGCGGCGCTGGTCCAGCATGGCGCCGCGGTGCGATGTCTGGTGCGGCCTGCGTCGTCCACGCGGTATCTGGATCCGTTGGAAGCCGAGATTGTCTGCTGCGAGCCGAATGACGCGGCGGCGCTGCAAGCGGCCCTGGCGGACGTGGATACCGTCTACCACGTTGCCGGCGCCCTCGCGGACCGACGGCGGGGCGACTTGCGGCGAGCGAACGTCGATCTCGCCGGCCAGTTCGCTTCGCTCTGCGCCGCACGGCCGAACCCGCCGCGGTTCATTCACGTATCGTCGGTCGCAGCTGCGGGGCCTGTTCCGCGAGGAACGGTTCGCGAGCCCGCGGACCCGCCGCAGCCGGTATCGAAATACGGACGCAGCAAGCTGGAGGGAGAGAAGCGAATCGCCGCTCATGCCGCGGAGATGCCGATCACCGTCGTTCGGCCGGGCGCGGTGTTCGGCGAGCGAGATCGGGCCTCGGCCACGATCTTCCAGTCAATTCGCTGGTGGCGATGCCATCCGATCGTCGGCTTCCGCACGCCGCCGCTGTCGGTCATTCACGTCGCGGACCTGGTGGAAATCCTGCTCCGCGCCGCCGATCGCGGGCAGCGCGTCAGCGCCGATCGGGAGGAGCAGCAGACCGGTCGCGGTTTTTACTTTGCATGCCTCGAGGAACATCCCACCTACGCCGAGCTCGGCGCCATGGTCCGCAAGGCCGTGAACCGCCGCATCGCCGTGCCGGCGCCGATCCCGCTGCCGATCGCCTGGCCCATCGCCGCGATCAACCAGATGCTAGCGCGCATCGGCCTGGGAAACCCGCTCTTCAACCCCGACAAGATTCGCGAAGCATCCGCCTCCTCCTGGGCCTGCTCCCCGACGGCGACCTTCCGAGACCTCGAGTTCACTCCGCCCGTGCCCTTCCAAGACCGGCTACGCCAGACCGCCGAATGGTATCGTAAGGAGCGATGGATCTGAATCAAATGCGCGCCGTTGCGAATAGGGAAACGCAAAAGACGCGAAGGTCGCAAAAGGACTCCGGCGATGGCGTCTTTCGCGTCTCTCGCGCCCTTTGCGTTGACTTCCGAGTCATGCAGCATGAATCGGCGCCGACGGGCTTGGTCTCATCGCGGCTGGCGATCACACCGTCTGTTTGCGTTGGCGGCGACGCCGCTTGTGTGGGGTGGCCGCGGTTGGCTTCCGAGGCGCCTGCTTCGTCGATAGGGCCGGCGCCGTGCCGGAGATTTCGCCCGCGCGTTCGGCGGGGATCGCATCTCCGAGCAGGCGTTCGATGTCGCGCAGCATCTTGCGCTCCAGCGGGCTGCAGAACGAGAATGCGGTCCCGCTGGCGCCGGCGCGGGCGGTGCGGCCGATGCGGTGGATGTAGCTCTCCGGCTCGTGCGGAAGATCGTAGTTGATCACGTGCGACACGTCGTCCACGTCCAGGCCGCGGGCGGCGATGTCGGTCGCGACCAGCACCCGCGTCCGACCGGTGCGGAAGCCGTGCAGGGCCTGGCTGCGGGCGTTCTGGGATTTGTCGCTGTGGATGGCGTCGGCGCGGACTTTATCGGCCCGCAGTTGCCGCGAGACGCTTTCCGCCCGCCGCTTGGTGCGGGTGAACACCAGCACGCGATGCAACTCGTCCCCTTCGAGCAATCGCTGCAGCAAGTCGCGTTTGCCCTCCTGCGAGACGTGGAGCACGCGTTGGTCGATCCGCCCCACCGGCGACGAAACCGGCGTGACCGCCACGCGAAGCGGATCGGTCAGCAGCGAGTCCGCCAGGCCGGCAATGCTCTCGGGCATGGTGGCCGAGAAGAAGAGCGACTGCCGCCGCGACGGGAGCGCCGCCACGATTCGCCGGATGTCGGGCAAGAAGCCCATATCGAGCATCCGATCGGCTTCGTCGAGCACGAAAATCTCCAGCTTGTCCAGCCGGACGTGCCGCTGCTGCATCAGGTCTTGCAGGCGACCGGGAGTGGCCACCAGCACGTGCACGCCCTTGTTCAAGGCTTGCACCTGCGCATATTGGCCGACGCCGCCGAAGATCACCGTCGAGCGAATCGGCAGATAACGGCCGTACTCGCGGAAGCTTTGGCCGATTTGTGCCGCCAGTTCCCGCGTGGGCGCCAGCACCAGGGCCTGCGGGGCTCGCTTGATGGCGGGACGTCCGGCGGCCGATAGGCGATGCAGGATCGGCAGCGCGAAGGCCGCGGTCTTTCCCGAGCCGGTCTGGGCGCAACCCAACAGGTCGCGTCCTTCAAGCAAGGCGGGAATCGCCGCCGACTGGATCGGCGTCGGCAGCGTGTAGCCCGCGTCCGCGATTGCACGGTGGATCGGCTCGGCCAGGGGCAGGTCGTGAAATTTGGTGTAAGACTTCAAAGTAGTTCCTTGGTATTGGCTTGTGTTAGTTTTGTTGCTGGTGGGCGAGCTCTCCTACGTCGGCGAGCTCCTCGGGATCGACGACCCAGCCGCGGCACGCATCGGCGCCGCACATGCAGGGAATGGCCGACTCGGCCGACCAGGCGTAATCGATCGTGATCTCCTCGCCGGGGCGGATGGCCTCCAAAGCGCGAAGGCGGATCACGTGGCGAAGCTCGCCGGCCTGTTCACAAAAGCCGGTGTAATCGACGAGTTCGCCGTTGGGCTGACAACTATGGTTCAGGAACCGGAAGGGGGCGGCCGGCTCCAGCACGGTTCCCTCGTCCAAGTCGATGCAGTAGGCCGACCAGTAGTCCGGATCGGCGATGACGGTTCCTTCGACCTCGGCGATGGTTTCACCCGCGCGAAAGCGGCGGCGTGCAAAGACGCCTTGGCCGCACGTCGCCGCGTCCACAAAGACCGCGCGGCTGGCGCGCTTCATCCGCGCTGGACGGACCATCCGGCCTCCGACGTTGAAGAAGATTGCCCGCTGAAGCCCCGCCGGCTTCGGCAAGATGGGCGCGAAACGAGAGGGCGCCGCTGCTCACCTCGAGCAGCGGCGTCAATGCGCCTTGCCTCAAGCGGCTGAATTAGTAGCCGCGACGTCCGCCGCCGCCGTAACCGCCGCCTCCGCCGCCGCCGCGATAGCCGCCGCCACCGCCGCCGCCACGGCCCCCGCGGCCGCCGCCGCCTCCGCCGCCGCCGCGACGATCGTCGCGCGGCCGGGCTTCGTTCACGGTGATGGTGCGGCCTTGCAGATCGGCCCCGTTGAGGGCTTCGATCGCCTGGTCGGCGCCGTCGTTCATCTCCACAAACCCGAAGCCGCGCGAGCGGCCCGTGTCGCGGTCCATGACCACTTGGGCCGAGGTCACTTCGCCGTACTCGGCGAACGCCTCGCGGAGGTCATCGGAGGTGGTGGTGTAGGAAAGATTTCCCACGTACAAATTCTTGCTCATCGTCGTCCTTTGCGAGCCGGTGCGGCTCATCGTAAAACAGGGATATTCACAACCGTCGGCCATCGACGGCGGCGAAGATCAAAGCGAGGCCAGCAGCCGCTTGTCGAACTTGGAAACCGTGAGCGCAGAGGACGCAGAGCGGGAACACCAAGAGGGCAAACACGCGGATCGTTCATGGCGTGCGTGATCTTCCACCCGGAGGCGTCGGCCTCCCAGGTCCGGGAATTATACCACCTCTTCCGCGTCGGTAAATGTCCATTGGGTAAAGATTTTGGAAAATCGCGACAGGCCGGGCAAGGAGGACTGATTGTGCTCTCGGCAGAGGTTGTCTCCAGCCCCGGCCGATGGCGGCCGAGGCTGAAAACGTCGCCATTCCGGTTATCCCGCCTCATTGATGGCGGTGTAGACGTCGTTGGCCATCAGCCGGAGCGATTCCTCGTCCAGATCGATCAACGCGTCGCCGAGGCCGTCGGAGTCGAGGTCGTCGTACAGCAGCCCATTGCGCGACATGCGGTTGGTGGCCAGCAGCAGGTCGATAATCTGCACGTCGCTGTTGTCGGCCACGTTGAACGCCGCGCCGTTGGCGCCGACGTTGACAAAGGTCGAGCCGACCCCGCCGATCGTGACGTCAAAGCCGAACGATTCAACCCCGGCCACCAGGCTGCTGTCCGCCGTGTTCGTCACGAAATGGAACTCGACGAACGACTGCTTGGTGATGTAGGTGGCCAAGGCGACCGCCATGACCTGCGCGTCCACCTTGGGCGGGCCGCCGGGGGCCGTGCGGGCGTTTCGCTTGAACAAGCTCTCGTAGAAATCCGCCACCTGCACGTTCGTCATGGGGTCACTTGCGGACGCGTCGCCGTTCGCGTCCCCCAACCTGCCGTACATGTTCGGGAACGTTTCTGACAAGTACGTGGCGAGCAGCGTGGAACTGTTGCTCCCGTTGAGCGACTCGATCAGCGCCTGGCCATTCTTGTTCTGCCAGTAACCGATGGTGGCCGTCTGGCCCGAGCCGAGCGTCCCGCCGTCCACGCGCTCGCCGAAGTTGTAGTTGATCCCCGTTGAGCCGGGAGCGGCCAGAACGACGCCGGTGAACTGGTCGTTCGTGGTCGAGAGCGCCGGCGAACCGCCGTTGTTATCACCCGTGAGCACGCCGTTCACGTAGCCGACCACGTCCTTGCCGTCGATGTAGCCGGCGGGCTGGGATTCGCCGATCGTGTACGTTCCCGGCCGCAGATCGACGAATTCGAAGATGCCCTGGGAGTCGGTCGTCTGCGATAGACTGATGGCGTTGCCCCGATCATCGCTCCCGCTGACGGTGATCGACGCGCCGCCGACGGCGTATTCGCCAAAGTCCACGCCGCCGTCGTCATCGAAATCCTCCCAGACCAAACCCTGAAGCGAGGAGGGCAGGATCTCGGCGAAGTTATACCCGTCGGTATCCAACTGCGTGCCGGCCGCGCCAATCGCAATGCCGATAATCGCGTTGCTGTCGGCGTTGTTGGCGAGCGTACCGTTGTCGCTCGGCGTGTCATCGAGATTGCCGATTGACTCCTTTCCATCCAAAAACCCGCTCGGCTGCGCCTGCTGGCGGATGGTGTAGGTTCCGGCGCCAACGGCGCCAAAATCGAATTCGTAGGCGCCCTGGCCGTCGGTCGTCGCGCTGGCCACGACCGATCCGTTGGATCCATTGACCAACTCGATGACCACACCCGCCAAGCCGTCCTCCCCGACGTCAAGCAAGCCGTCGTTGTCGAGGTCGTTGAAGACCTGCCCGCGGAGATCGACTACGTTCAGAACCTTCACGACCGTTGTATAGTCGTTGAATCCGCCGTCCTTATCCTGAATGCGGCCGCGGACCGTGTAATCCCCCGGCGCCAGCAAGACCGAAGCGGACGCGTCCGTAACACTCCCCAGCTCGCCGGTATCAGCGAAGTCGCCGTCGTTGTTGAAGTCGTAGCTGTAGAGGAACCCCGCCGCCGTATCGGCGCTGGACGGATCGAACTGGTTCGAGAACGCGACGGTGACCGGATTATCCTCGACGACTGGCCCGTTGTTGGAGAACGTGGCGGTTGGGGCGAGGTTGTTTACAGTCACGGTGAGCGTGTCGCTGTGGGCCAGGCCACGGCCGTCCTCGACGAGCAGAGAAACGGTGTAGGCGCCGTCATCGGCATAGCTGTGAATCGGTGTAGGCCCGGTGGCGGTGTGGCCGTCGCCGAAGTCCCAGTAATAGCTAAGCGCGTCCCCATCGGGGTCGGTCGAGCCGCGGCCGTCGAATTGAACCGTCGCCCCCTCGTCGGCTGTCTGATCCAGTCCGGCTTCGGCGACCGGCGCCTGGTTGAGCACCTGCTCGGTGAGCAGGCCCGCCGAGAATTCCGACGTGTTCCAGGGAATCAGAGGCGTGGACGAGTCCGCGTCGTGGTCGATCAGCGAAGTCGCCGTGGCGGTGATGAAGTGCCCGCCGGGGACGGCCGTGGGGAGCGTAACGCCGAAGCTCGCGTTCCCGTTACCGTCGGTCGTCACGTCCGCTGAGCCGAGGAACTGCTCCCCCTCGCCGAAGCCGCTCGGATCGCCCACCACGTTCGCGAAGAACTCGATGCGGAACGCGCTGTTCGGAGCGCCGTTGAGCGTGCCCTGAATCGTGGTTTCGGCGGCGGTCGCCGTGACAGAACTTAGCACGGGAAAGTTCTGCAGACCATTGGGGCCGGCGTCGGCGTCGCCGGAATCGTTGGCGGATACCCCGTTATTGCCATTGTCGATTCCGAGGCCCTGATTTCTGTGAATCGAATTGGCCCCAATTCGGATGCCTTGAACCGCATCCGACGGATGGGCGCCGACGTTCACGCCGTGGTTCCGGTTGGAGTGGATCGTGTTGCCCGCAATCGTAATCGCCGAGACGGTCCCATCCTGACCGACGTCCACGCCATGGCCGCCGTAGATTCCAGGTCCATTGTGGGCGATGATATTGCCGGCGCCCGCGTCGGAGCCGCCGATCAGATGGCCCGGGCCACGGAAGATGACAATCCCGTCGCTATGGTTTCCCAACGGGACCGCGCCGTCAGCGCCGACGCCGATGAAGTTGCCCTGTACGGTGTTGGTCCGAACCTGAAACATTTCGGTGTCGGGAGTGCCTAAGAAGACTCCGCCGTCGAAGTTGCCGCTGATCACGTTACCTGCGCCGGGCGTCGCACCGCCGATGATCGTATTCTGCGCGTGTTTCAACCAGACGCCGCCTTGGACATTGCCGAGCGCCTTCAGGCCGGAAGCGTCCACGCCGATGTAGTTCCCCTGGATAACAACACCCGTCGCTGAGTTGTTACTCGTGTTGAAACCCGTCATTTTCACGCCCGCACCCTGATTTCCGGCGATCACGTTGCGGGCCGCCGGGCTCGTTCCGCCGATGACGCTGTGCGAGCCGTCAAAAATCAGCCCGTTGAGACTGGCCCGCGTGACCTGGATTCCTGTACCTGCGGATGATCCAAAGCTCCGGTCCACGGTCCCCGAGACATCCGTGCCGAGGTAGTTCCCTTCCACTCGTCCGTGCGGCGAGAATACGTGGATCTTGTCGCCTCCGAACCCGTTGACGACCATTCCGCGAATGGTGCTGCCGGCGCTACTGGTGCTGTCTATCGTCAGACGCAAACCGTGATTCCCCTGCAGCGAACCGCCGTCAACTTCAATCCGATGCACGGCATCGCTACCGATGGCGAGCGTGTTGGCGCTGGACCCCGGCTGCGAATAGCCGTCGATCACGACCTGGCTGACGATATACGGCAGGTCGGTCGCCGGTCGGACGGACCACCAGGAGTGCGCCCAATCGGGATCGATGTCGGCGATCAGGGAGTCGTCCGAGGCCGCTGTGGGCGCGATGTTGGCGGTCGTCACCCGTCCGGCGAGGCCGTCGTCGCGATAGTAGACGTGGCCGGGGTCGTCCGCCGCCATGTTGAATACGATCGCTTCAGCCCCGGACAGGTTGTTGGCGTCGATGATCGCCTGCCGTAGCGAACCGGCGCCGCTGTCGGCCGTGGTGGTGACGGTCAGCGTCGAAAGCATGACCCGCTCCTCGAGTCGCTCAGCGGCTGGCCAGGATCGGCCGAGCCGCCGGTGGCGGATTTTTCTTTGGCGACGTGCCGAGGGAAACGAGGGGCGCAGCGCCGCAAGCCAAGTATGAAGAGACATTGGTTGAATTCCTCGTGAGGTGCGGTCTGCGGTACAATGAAAAACCGCTCGCGGGCGCGCAGACCTGGCGCACCGGCGCGGCGAACCGGAGGTTTCGACCTCCGGGTGAGTTTCGGCCGGTGAGGGTTCTGCTTGGCGGCGGGACCTCACCGGCCGGTTTGTTTTCTGGCGGCGGTCAGCGCCAGGCGATCGGCGAGACGGGGCCGGGAATGTCGCTGGTGAGATTGGTCTTGCTCGAGCCGCTTGCCGTGGCGCGATAAAGATCCGAATCCCACGGGTCGCCCCATGGCTCACGCGTATAGACCAGGTAACTTCCCGTGGGGGACCAGGTCGGATCGAAGTAGCCGGCCCGCGTGTCGGCGCGGATGATCACTTTCCGTTCGTCGCCGTTGGGACGAATTCTTTCGATGCTCCCGTCGCCGTTGCTAAACGCAATCCAGTCGTCGGCGGGCGACCAGACGGGATACGACGGGAACCCGCCCGTGGTGAGAACGCGGATCGCTCCGCTCAGCACATCAACGCTTCGCAGCTCGCTGCGGTCGCTGTTGGAGCAGACGATCTCCAACAGGTCCGGCGACCAGTCGAAGTGCGCGCCGTAAGCATCGGCGTACCAGGAGCCGTCCTTCTCGCTCGGCGCCACGCCCAGCGAGACCAACAGCGATGGGGGAGCGTCCAACCCGAGCACGTTACCGTCGGCGTCGAACCAGGCGGTCGCCGCGTACACGCCGGGACTGTCGGGATCAATCACCCATTCGGCGCCGTCCCAGGTCCAGCGCCGCGCGATTACGCCGATCATGGCCGAGTCGGCTGTTTCTCCCGGCGCCCAATGAGCAAGTCCGGTGAACTGGAGCGTGGCGTCGTTGGTCAACTGGACGGTGAAGGTCTCGTCACCGTCGTCGCGGACGGCGAACAGTTCCCGCCGCGGCGCGCCGTTGGGGTACGTCTCGTCAGGAATGTTGCGGCTTTGCAGAAACCAGCGATAGCCGCCGTGCAGCAGACGGCCAGGCTCCCCGCTCACTCCGGCCGACAGCGCGGCCTTGTTGCTCCCGTCGGGGCTCATCGTGGACGTCGTCCCCGACGCGACGAAGTAAATTGTTCCCGAGAGGCTGTCGCCGCCTCCTCCGCCGGGCTTCGCCGCCGGCAGCGGCCGGCCGCTAAGCAGTCCGCCCAGGGCCGCCAGGCCCAGAGCCATCACAACATGTTTCCACGGTTGGACGGTACGCATCGCCCTGTCTCCTGTGAATTGAAGATCTGTGGTCCAATAAAAAACCATTCGCAGGCGCGCAGACCGGGCGCCCGGGGTTGGCTTCCAAGGCCGGGGAGGGATCAGCCTGGCGGCGAGGCCTCCCCGGCCTGTCGAGTTCGTGTGATCTGCGTCGGCCAATTTCTCTGTGGCGCGTCCGGTTTGGCCGCTACCGCCAGAGCGCCGCTGTTGCGAATCCGTCGATGTCTTTGGTGAGGTTCACCGCGTTGCCGCCGGATACGGAGATGCGCAGCACGTCCGCATAGTATTTGTTGGCTCTCAACCAGACGTGGTAGTAAGTGATGTGTTGACCGTCAGGCGACCAGTCGCCGAGATAACCGTCCCCCACCAGCGCCGTCCGCCCCGTGCCGTCGGGATTGATGATCTCAATGCCGGCGCCCTGAAACGCAATCTTGGCGCCGTCGGGGGACCAGAAGGGATCAATCGCGTCGCCCAGAAGCAGCCGTGTTTCGCCGGAGAGAAGATCTTTGATCATCAGCGCCGTAGCGTCGCCGAGATCCAACGTGTAAACGACCTCGTCCGCCAGCGGCGACCAGTCGTGGCCGGCGATATTCGCCTGCGGCTCGGAGACCACCGCCTCGGGCACGGACGCCAGCGCCGGACTGCCCGTCGTCGCGTCGAAGATGATGTCCACCGCCCAGATTTCCGCGACATCGTTGACGTCGTCAAAGGCCGTCACCGACACGAAGGCGTCGTCCTTGCCCCAGCGCGCGAACTCGCCCAGGGAGCGAGTTCCGGGAAGATCGTCGCCTTCCAGCAGCAACACGACGGACCCCGGATCGCCGTCGTCACGGACAGCGTACAAAGCCCCGCGCGTCGGGTGTGTGGCATAGGCCTCCAGCGCGAGATACCAGCGGTGGTCCGCATGGACATGATGGCTCAGGTCCGCCATCCCCTCGGGCCGGTAGACCTCCACCTTGTCGCTGCCGTCCGCGTTCATGCTCCAGAACCCGCGATCTTCGAGATAGGGGGGACTTCCGGAAGCGCCAAACTCCGATCCCCAGCTATAAAAGATTCTTCCCGGCGGGACGGCGTCGCCCCCGCCGCCGGGCTTACCGGCTTGTCCCCAGGACGCCCAGGCGAAACCAACAAGTAGCGCCAGGGCGCCGACCAGAAGCGATCGTCGTTGCAAGATTTGAGCGAACATGGTGAACGTCTCCCGGTCTGCGGTACAATGAAAAAGCCGCTCGCGGGCGCGCAGACCGGGCGCCCGGGTTTGGCTTCCAAGGCCGGGGAGGACTGTACTTGGCGGTGCGGCCTCCCCGGCCGGTTTTGTTTTCTCTGCGTCTGCCCGATTTTCGGCTTTAGATCACACGGTATAATCCCTCCGGCGATTTGCTATTCCCCGGAACCCGCAGACGGTTCACGACTACGTCAAAGCGCTTTACCGCCGCTTCGGCGTGAGCAGCCGCGGCGAGCTGCTGTCTCTCTGGATCCGCCGCAGTACGCTTCGGCCCGGCGCCCATGGAGCGGCTGGCCCCTACTGAGCGAAGCAACGGATCAGACTTCAATGCGCCGTTTCGAGCAGAAAGACGCCACAAAAATCGGAAATTCCAATTTCCGCTGTGGCCCGTCCTTCACTGCATGCTCGCTAAATGTTTCTTATTCGGTGGGAGCCGGTTCCCCGGGGTCAACATTCCGTGTTTCTGGCGATATGGCTCCCTGGGCGGCGAGCAGGCTTTCGGTCTCGCCACGGACCAATTCGATCCGAAGCCAATGAGCCCACAGCGGTTGGAAATACGTGTTCACGGCCTGAGTGCCGGGCGGGGGCATGTCTTCTTGCACGATTTTCAAAGCCGCCTGGTGAGAAGATCGCGCCGCGTCGTTTTTTCCCAGTTGTGCATGCGACATACTCTGGAACAGGTACGACAACGTGCGCCGGCTGGGTATCCAGTCGTCCTGCGGAAGAATTTTCAGCGCTTCCTCAAACCGCTTCTTCCGGTAGTGCCACATACCGATTGCGAGCTGGCGCCGGGGCACGTCGTTGTGCTCCCGATCCATAAGGCTCATCACTTTCTCCGCGAGTTCGTCGCACCACGCCGCCTTTCCTCCGGTCTGCGGAGTCAGTTCCGCGAGAATGATCGCCTCGCAGGCGTTGTTGACCAGTGTGAAGTCCCAGTCCTTGCTGTCCTTGGTGTTTCCAAGAAGCCAGTGAGGAAAGAAGCCGACGCACGCGCGATCAAAATCCTCTCGCCGCTGTGCTTTGACATAGAGCGGCAGGTAATTGAGAGTGTCGCCAGGGAGGATTCGGGCGCCGCGCTCCGCCGCCGCCTCGAACGCCAGGATGGCGCGATTCCAATCGCCTTCCGCCGCGAAGCGGTTGGCGATCACGAGATACTCTTCAGGCGTTGCGGCCGGCGGCAGGGCTTGTGAGGAATCGCCGGTGCTTGCGGACGGCGGCAACGCCTCCTCGGTCGTTTCCGCGTTTTGGCTCGACTCGATAAGCGAGTCGAGCTCGCGGAGCAGGACGTGATACTCCAGCCATGTCGCTCCAGGGGAACCTCCTTTTGCCGATCCCATCAGGGCACGGGCCTGCTCCAGTCGCGTGGCAGCGGCTGCGGCGTCGCCCTGCCGCTGGTGGACGAGCGCCCTCGCGACGGTATTGAGCGCGTTTGCTGCGTGTTGCGGCTGGGGCCAGCGCTTAATGTGCTCCCGGACCTCGTCCAGGCACTGGAGGGCGCGGCTGTATTGGCTGGCTCGGCAGCAGGCCAACCCCATCGCGTGCAAATTGCCTGGCGAGCGATTCGCTTCGACGCGCGCCTCCGTCCAGTTTACGAGCTTTTCTGGGGCGACGACCGGATTGGAGACGAGAGCGCAGGTCTGCACCGGGTAGTTCTCCAAGGCGCCGTCGCCCGCCTGCTCGACAAGTTTCCTGCAGAATTCCTGATACGCCTCAGGTTGGTTCGACAGCAGCAGGAGAGCGCCCAGATGCAGATCATCCTCCGTCTCGTTCCGATGGGGAATTGCGGCCCGGAAAAGCTCGGCAGCCTCTTCCCACCGGCGGTCAAGCGCAAGCACTTGCCCGCGAGCGATCTGGAGATCGGGGTCTTCGGGACGGAGCGTTTGCACCGCGGCAAAGAGTATCTGGTCGCGGGCAACCTCGCGGCAGAACTCCATCCGCTGTGAATACCATGTCGTCCCTGGCGGCAGTTGGTCCAGCCGAGCGAGGGCCTTGGCTGCGAGCCACTGCTGATATTGCGGGGTTTTTTTCCAACGCTCGTAGGCCGGGCCGGGGCCGACCAGGTCGATGTCGGCGCCCAGGTCTTTGCCGTCCGGTCCGGCGCGATAGCCGACGCTATCGGGGTGGAGACGAAAATCGTCGGGCGCGACGAGCTCTGGATCTGCGGCCGCTTTGGGCATTGCGCTGCGCGCAAAATTGGCCAGTAAGTCGCCTCCCTTGAACCGCACAGGCCCTTCCAGGCAGTCCGTTTCGGAATCTCCCCAGAGCTGGCGCCAATCCGCGAGACTTTTTGGATGCATGCGGAGAAACCGATGGCCGTTGATATAGACATTCCCTTCCTCGCGCCAGCTCAGCAGGCGCTTTAGGTACGGCAGAAAGGCCGCGGTTTCCTCCGGCGTAAGCAGTTTTCCCGTTATGATGTTTTCTGAGGCCCTTAGGAACATCGAATCAGAGCCGGCGATAACGTTGTTCGATAGGTGAAAGCGGATCGGATCGAGGTCGTGTTGGATTTCACCGGCCTTCGGCAAATCAGCCCGGTCCAGCGAAAGGATCGTGGGACCGATGAGCGTGTTGCGGGTGAAGCGGACCGAGACATCCCGTTGATCAGAGCGAGGTACGCACCCGATCGCGCCTCCTCCAGCGACTACGCAGTTGTCCATGATATAACGTCCGCCGTTCACGAAGCCCCACCACCCAATGTTGCCGGAGGTCGTAAGAAACTCGCAATTACGGAATTCGAAGCGCTGAGACCCGTAGTCGGAGGTTGCGTATCTTCCCCCCGGCGCGGCGATGAGGCGACAGTTGGCGACCTGTAAGACGCCGCCCTTCGATTCGATGATCCCATACTTTCCGCCGGCGACGCTCGGCGGTTTCACGATGTGCTGAAGCTCCAGACCCTCAACCGCCAGGGAAGCCCCGGCCACAATCAAGTAAGTCTGCCCTTCCATTTTCGGGCTCGCCTTGATGATTGGTCGAAATCCCTCGCCGGCCCGAATGGTGAGGGATTGATTCTTTCCGATATGGATCGGATCCGTGAGGAACGGCCCGTTGCCGCGGACTTCGATTGTGTCGCCGTCGCTCGTGTGGAGCACCGCCGCGGCGAGCGTATCGAACTTGCGCTCCGCAACGCCCTTTATTCCCAGAACGGCGAACGCCCCAGGCTCGGTGATACGTGCGGAATTGACCAGCGGTTCGTCTTTCAGTCGCACGCGGAGCACCTGCTTGTCGCCGCGCGTGATCGTCACCAGGTCGCGATCGAGGCGGACCGGCTTGCCGTCCTTGTCGGCTTGCACCCGGTAACTGCCGGGCTGGAGACGGACCTCGCCGACCCCGGAGCCAGCGATGAGCACGCCGCCGTCCCCTGCGAGCGTCACCTTCACGGCAGGATCGTCGCTTTCGATCACCAGCGTGCCTTCGCCCGTGGCGATTTGGATGACGGTGGCCGCCAGGTTGGTGACCCCCGTTGCTTCGGCGAAGCCTATCGAACCGGCCACCAGCGCCAGCGCGATCACGCCGAAATACCACTTGCGATGCCGAGAAACCCGCGACGGAACGCGACCGGGGCCGGCGACCAGGTCGGGCAGCGGGACCACATGGGGCTGCTGGACATGGGCCAGGCACCCGCTCAGCACTTCGGCCGTTTCGGCGGCGGTCTGGAAGCGACCATCGGCGTTTTTCGCTAGCAGCCGGTCGATAACGGCGATCAGCCACTTGGGAATGTCGGGATTGACGTCCGAGATCGGGCGCGGCGTATCGTTGCAGACCCGGTGCAGCACCCCCATCGTCGAATCCGCACGGAACGGGGACCGCCCGGTGCACATGGCGTACAACAAGCTTCCCAGGCTGAAGAGGTCGGCCCGGTGATCGACCGGTCGCCCCTGAGCCTGCTCGGGCGACATGTAATCGGGGGTCCCGGCGATTTCGCCCGTGCGCGTGACGGTCACATCGTCGGCTGCGCGGGCCAGGCCGAAATCGGTGATCTGCACGCGCTCGATGCCGTTCTGCAGCAGGATATTGGACGGCTTAATGTCGCGATGGATCAGCCCCTGGGCGTGAGCCGCGGCCAGGCCATAGGCGACCTGCATGCCGATGCGGAGGATCTCCGTAAGCTCCAGGGCGCCCTGCCTGTCGATCTTCTGCTGCAATGAAGGGCCGTCGATGAACTCCATCACCAGGTACGGCAAATCGCCCTGCTCGACGGCGTACGTGGTGATCACGTAATCGTGGCTCACGGCCGCAGCAGCCCGAGCCTCGCGCAGAAACCGCTTGCGGGCGGTCGGATTGGCGGCCAACTCCGGCGCGAGCACCTTGACGGCGACGACGCGGTTTAATCGCGTATCGCGGGCCTTGAGGGCGATTCCCATCCCGCCGCGCCCGATCACCTCGATGATCTCGTACTGGCCCAGGCGACCCAGGCTGTCTGCTTCCTCAGACGGCTCGAGAAAATCGAGCGACAGCTTCCACCGCCTTTGATGGAAGGCCGCGGTCTGATCGACCAGGGCGGTGGTGAGACGCCGGATCGCAGTTGGCGAAAGCGTGGCGTCCTCCGCGGCCCGCCGCAGGTGCTCGCCGATGTGCTCGAAGTCCAGGTCCTCGCGCAAGCCCTGTTTG
>JAHWKS010000656.1 GCA_019347795.1 Planctomycetota bacterium
CCAGGCTGACGCCGTCGAACGTTGCATCGGCCGGCGGCGCCAGGCCGCACACGTCGATCAGCGTCGGCAGCAAGTCCTGCACCTGCGTCAACTCCCCAACGTCGCGCGGCGGGGCGAAGCCGCCGCCCGGCCAGCGCACAAAGAGCGGAACGCGGTGGCCCCCTTCCCAAAGCGTCGTCTTGCCTCCCTTCATGCCGGCGTTGTAGTACCGCGGACCGAACGTGCTGCCGTTGTCGGTGAGGAAGATCAAGAGCGTGTTTTCCCGCAGTCCGTGATCGGCGAGAAACGACTCCAGCCGGCCGACGTTTTCATCGATGTTCTCGATCATCGCCAGGAAGCTCACCAGCGATGCACGCTGTCCGGGGTTGAGGTCCGGCAACTTCGCTTCCGCGGCCGACAGCCGCTCACGCACCGGCCGGCGATATCGTTCCGGCACAAACAACGGACCGTGCGGAGCATTGAGCGGCAGGTAGGTAAAGAATGACTGACCTTGATCCGCCTGCCGCTTCATCCAATCAATCGCCTCGGCGAAGAAGATGTCCGTGCAATAGCCGTCATACTTCCGGCGCCGGCCGTTGTGCAGATATGTATCGTCGAAGTAGTCGTTGTTCCAGTAATCCGGCACGGAGTTGATGTGCGACGAAGGGAACCACAATGCCTCGTGAAAGCCGCAGTCGTGCGGGCGGAACGGGTAGTTGTCTCCCAGGTGCCACTTGCCGAAGATGCCCGTCCGGTAGCCGGATGCGGCGAAGACGTCGGCCATCGTCGGCAGCCCGCGCCGCAGCAGCGTTCGCCCGCTGCTGACATTCATCGCCCCGTTGCGAAAGGCGTCCAGCCCCGTCATCAACTGCCCGCGAGTCGGCGTGCACATCGGAGCGGCATGGAAGTCCGTGTGCCGCAGACTCTCGGAATACAACTGATCGAGGTTCGGCGTGCGAACAACCGGATTGCCGTGGCACGACAGATCGCCGTAACCCTGATCGTCGGTGATCACCACAATCACGTTCGCCCGCTCCGCCGCGTTCGCGGTGCCGAGCAGAAGTCCCATGAGCGACAACGCGGCGAGCCAAACAATGCGAATCATGAACCTGCGCCTCATCCGCCCCGAGAAACGATCGCCCCGACTTCCTTGCGTACGACTTCGAAGATCATGGCGTCATGCCAGGCCCGGCCATACGGACCTGCGTCCTGCCGGCTGAGCCACGCCTTCAGTTGCGCATAATCCGCGTCGGCCTGGGAAAGTGCAGCTTTCGCTTCGTCGCGGCGTCCCAGGCGGTAGAGCGCCATGGCGCGGAACGCACGCGCGATGGGGGAGCAATAGCGGTCCTCGGCCCGCAGCGAGCGATCGAGCGACCGCAGCGCCTCGCTCCAGTTCTCCTGCCGACACGCCGCCATGCCATGCGCCAGATCGAACCAATAACGGTAAGGATGACCGCCCCCCAAAGCGACGGCGCGCTGGGCCCGTTCGAAAGCTTCCGTCCGCTCCGACAGCCCGTCGGCGGAGGCGAGACAGACTTTGGCCGCGCGCTCCGCGGCGGCCGGGTCGTCCGTGCGGCGGCTGTTGTCCAGCAGTTCGCGGCAGAGCTCCTGGTACCGCTCATCGTCGCCCAGGTAGAGGTGGAGGGCCGCCGCCTGGTAGCGCGCGAAATCATCGTTCGGCCTCCAGGCGAGCACCTGATCGAGCGTTTCAGCCGCCTCCTCGAGCCGGCCGTCCTGAACGTGAAATTCCACGTCGCGGCCAAGCTGCATCGCGCCGTTTTCGTGCTGGGTCAACAGCACCAATGCTATCATCCACGCGGCGTGAAGCGGCACTCGCCACCGCAGGCGCCAAGGGCGCACGACCGTTCCGTAGAACGCCAAACCCATGAGGGCCAGCACCGTGAGAAACCCCCACCACGACGGTTGCACGCCGAGCCACGCAAGCCCGAACCAATAGAACATCAGGAGGACGCCCATCGAGGTGGCGACGAATGCGGCCTCGCTGTAGGGCAGAATCGCGCTCCGCACCGATCCATACTCTCGAAGGGCGGCGTAGGCGCCGAGCGTGCCTCCTACGCCCGGCCCAATTCCCAAGCCCAACGCAGCAGCCATCGCCACCCACACGCCGATCAGCACGCCGCTGCTCATGTCGGAGCGCAGCTTGCTCGAAAACACCTGTCCCCGCTCGGAAGCCGGGATGTTTTGCAGATCGGGATAGCGAAAGAGCAGGCGGTCGGCAGGCGTCCCTTCCCCCTCCGCGCCGTCGTGAAAGGCGGCTTGCGCCAAAAGCTCCAGGTCGTAGTGGTTGCTCCCGATGACGGCGCTGGAGATCGGTCCCCAAGCAACGCTTACCGAGAACGCCGTGATCGACGCCAGAACGCCGACCCCCAATCCGGCCGCCAGGGCGGCTTGCCGGGTGGTTGGACGGACCACGGCGACGGTCACCAAACCGAGATAGAGCAGGAGAGCCGCCATCACGAACCACGCCGCCGCCTGCAGCCAACCGGGGGCGGTCCAGTTGACGGCCAGCAGTGGACGCTCGACGTTGGGAAAACGGTCATACGCTCGCGCGGTCACGCCGATGGCTGGGGCGAGCGGACCGAGGTAAATCGCGATCCCGAGCAGCAGACCGGACAAGACGCCGATCAGCCCCGTCCACGCCACGCCGCGCATGTTCTCGCGAAACCAGGCGCGGAACACGGTCGCCATCGCCGGCGGGCGAATCGAGAGCGGCCGGCCTGCAACGTAGTTCTCCAAATCCGCAGCCAAGGCGCCGGCCGTCGCATACCGATCTCCGGGATCGCGCGACAGGCACTTGAGACAGATCAGCTCCAAGTCGCGGTCGAGCCGAGGGTTCAACTCGCGCGGCGGCGCGGGAGGACCCTCCAGCACCTTGAGCATCGTCGCCAGCGGCGTCTCGCCCGTGTAGGGCGGCTGACCGGTCAACAGCTCGTACAGGATGGCGCCCAGACTGTAGACGTCGGCGGCCGTGGTGACCGTCTGGCCCGAGGCCTGCTCGGGCGGCATGTACGCGGGCGTACCCAGCACGGCGCCCGTCTGCGTCAAGGCGCTGTCCCCTTGAATGCGCTTCGCCAGGCCGAAGTCGGTAACGACCGGTCGGCCATCCTCGTCGAGCAGAATGTTGCTGGGCTTGAGGTCGCGGTGCAGAATCCCGCGGGCGTGGGCATGCTGCACGGCCTGGGCTACTTGAGCCACGACGGCGGCGGCGGCCCGCGTGTCCTGGCGAAGCTCCGCCAGCCGGCTGCGCAGATCGCCGCCTTCCACCAGCTTCATGGAAAAGAAGTGCTGTCCGGCGTGCTCGCCGATGTCGTAAATGGGAACGATGCCGGGATGGTCGAGTCTTGCCGCGGCCTCGGCTTCGACGAAGAACCGCTGCACGTCCGCGTGCGAGGCAAGCTGCCCTGTCAGGATCATCTTCAAGGCCACCAGGCGATCCAGCTTGGTGTGCCGGGCCTTGAAGACTACGCCCATCCCGCCGCGCGCCAGCTCGGAGAGGATCTCGTAGTCCCCCAGCCGCGGCGAAGCCGCCATCGCGTCGGTCGAAGCTCCGGCGCCGAGCGTCGGCGCCGCGGAGGTCCCCGCGGGAGAAATCGAGACGCCCCCAGGAGGCGAGGTTGCGGAGTCACGGCCGACTTGCTGTTGTTCGGCCATGGCAACATTGGTTCCCGTGACAGAAGGCGTAAGACTCTTTGGAATGATAAACGGAGACGTTTCGCCAATGCAACTGACGACTCCTCAGGTGCTCAGGTGTGCGGCGAGATTCTATGGCAGTCGGCCGCTGTGATGATCGCCTTTCGCTCGCGCTGGGGACGCGCCCAGCGAGGTTGGACCGGCTGTGCGACTACGCCAGCGCCGCGGGCGAGCAGATGGTTTGTCACATCACCAGTTTGCGGCAGTGGAAGGCTTCCGCCAGACCGGTGGGAGAGTTGCACTCGACGCCGCGAAGACGCATCAGGGCGTGGAACGTGTCGCGGGTGAACCAAGGCCTGGCCCGCTGGGTCGGGAAGCCGCTCAGGATGGCGTCGAATTTGCGCTTGCTCGCTTCGGCGGTGAGCGGCAGGTAGACGTTCGGGCGGCCGAGGTCGCCGTCGTACTTGGGGATCTCGAACTCGAGGATCAGGTGGTCAC
>JAHWKS010000657.1 GCA_019347795.1 Planctomycetota bacterium
ATAGGAGACAAGGACATCCGGCTGCTGGGAAAGGACGGCCAAGCCGCCCATTTCATCGTAGAGCCTTCCGCGTACGAATTCAACAAAACCATCGATTATTTCGGCTCTCCGCGGGGCGCCTCACCAGCGGAAAACGCGGCGGATCTCTCTCGGGCGGCCAGCTTCAGCAGGATCGGCAGCACAAGCAGGTTGCCCGCCAGGGCGCCGAACATCGCAACGCTCACCAAGACGCCGAAGTAAATCGTCGGCACGAAATTGCTCGTGCCAAGGACGCTGAACCCCACGACCAACGCCAAGGTCGCAAACGTGGCGGCCAGTCCCACGCTCCCTTGCGTCGTCTCCAGCGCTTCGGCCACGGATTTTCCGGCGTCGCGGGCGCGGCGGAAAGTGATGACGTAGTGGATCGAGCTGTCAATCGAAAGCCCGATCGAAACCGCCGCGATCATTGCCGCTCCCATGTTAATCTTCACGCCATAGCCGGCCAGCCAGCCCATGCCCCCCATCACCATCAAGATCGGCGCGAGGTTCGGCACGAGCGAGATGATCGCCAGCGTGGGGCTGCGGAAGGCGACCAGCATCATCACGAAGATGGCCGCGGTGGCGACGGCAAACGTCCGCCACTGATCTTGGATCATGCTGTCGATCAAGTGCGTCAGCAGCACAAAGAAGCCGGTGGTTTCCGCCTTGGGAAACTCCTCGCGAGCGATTCGCTCCACCTGCGCGATCAATTCCCGCTTCTGCTCCGAGGGCTGCCGCTCCGCCGCCCGCAGCATGATGCGGAAGTAATGCTGCTCCGGCTGGGCGGGATCGGCGGAGTAAAGCGCGTCGTAGAACACCGGCATGCGTCGCCGCATCGCCCCCAGCCCGCCGGAGATCAGCCGGTTGCGGAGAAAGCCGGGCATGTCTTCCAGGGCGAAGGGGGATGACGCGCTGGCGGCCTGCACCGCGTCGGCCAGGCTGATCACCTTCGTCAGCCCGGGCGAGGACGCTCCCTCCGCTTCAATCACAACCTCCCGCCGCAGCCGCTCCTCCAGCCGCAGCACCCGCTCGAGATAGTCCCAGGTAAGCTGCTCCTCGGCGGGGAGCACCACATCCCACACGCCGGCGCCGCCGAGGTTCGACTCAATGAACTGGTACGACTCCACGATCGGACTCCCCTCGCGGAAGTTCTTGGTGAAGTCGCTTTCCACCTCCAACCGCATCGCCCCCGCCGAGACGACCGCCGCCAGCACCAGCGACGTCACGCCCAGCAGGTACGGCCGGCGCTCCGCCGCATGCACCAACCCTTGCAGACGCCGCTCGAGGATTCCCTCGCCCCAGGCCCGCTTCGGATCGACATCCCGCTTCCCCGCCAGCGCCGCACCCGGCACGACCAGCGGCACGGCCGCAAGCACCATCAGGGCGCCGATGGCCATCATTACGCCGAAGTCCTGCACCGGCCCCACCCGCGCCAGGCGGAGCGAAGCGAATCCCATCGCGTCGGTGGCGCAGGCCCAGAACACCGGCGCCGCGAGGATCATGCCGCACCAGAGCAGAGCCTCCCGCGGCGGCCGGCCGGCGTCGCGGCCTTCGCGAAAGCGGACGATGACATGCACCACCGTCGCCACCCCGATCACCGTGACGATGGCCGTGAGCATCGAACTGACCATGCTCAACCGCAATCCGCCCCAGGCGAGGAAGGCGCGGGTAAGAAGCAACGCCAGTTGCACCACCGCCACGGGAATCAGCACCCATCGCAGGCTGCGAAAGCAAAGCACGATCACAAGCGCCAGCAGAGCCGTGGACCACAGCCCCAGCCGCCGGCCGTCCTCTTCGACGTACTCGAAGCCGTCGGAAACCATCACCGGCTCCCCGGCGATCATGCCCGAAGGGAGCGACTCCGCGATCCGCCGCAAGTCGAGGATCGTCTGCCGCCGCGGGACCTCCGTTTCCTCCTGCGGGACGAGCATCGTCACAATCGCCGCAATGTCTCCCTCTTCGTTATGGGTGAAGTTCTCGAACACCTCCCGCTGCGCCTGGGCGAGCTTGCTGTCGGGATCGACGATTTCCTCGTCCATCAGCCGGTCGAGGCTCAACACCCCTTTCACGCCGGGAACCTGCTCCACTCGCCGGCTGACATCTTCCAGGCGATCCAGGCCGGCGCCGTCCGGATCGAGAAGATCCTCGTCGCGATAGACGACCATCGCGACTTCGTTGCCGCCGAAGACGCGCTTCAGGTTGCCGTAGGGCGCCAGGAGCGGATCGGCCTCGGCGAACATGTTCTCGATCGAGCGATCGAACGCCACCTGCCGCGACGGCAGGTAAGCCGCCGCCGCCAGCACGATCGCCAGCCCCAAGAGCAGCCACCGCCAGTCGATGAGGAAGCGACTCAATCGCTCCGAGAGAGTGGGCATCCCGTGTTTGTAACGTCTCCACCGCCGCGCGATAAGCACCCGCGCCCGCGTTACAATGCCCGCATGTCGGAAGTCTCGCAGGAATGTCGTGGGTCCCGCCGCGCTCGCCTACGCCTCGCTTTTAGCGTACGGATGATCAAGGCCGTAGAGCGAATCGTATTGCTTCAAGAAAAACTGATTGCTCATTACGCCGCTGAGATTTACACTCGGCGCGTGACAATCGAATGCTCGATTCTCAGGTAGAGGCTCCCCTGTCATGAATCACAACCGTCGCGCTTTCCTGAAAACATCGGCTGCTGCCGCGGGGCTGGCGATCAGCCGAGCATCGCTTGGCGACGAACCGCCGGTCCCGGCCGAAGAGCTGGACCGCGTCGCCGCCGAGCCGGTATTGCACGCGGACTCGCTTACCGAGCCGGTTCGCATCGAATCGATGGAGCTGCTCCGCAATGGCCGGGTATTTCTGGTGCGCGTTCGCTCTCGCGACGGCGCGGAGGCAATCGCTGTGCCCAACGCCTCCCGGCTGCGGGACGCGTATCCGATCTTTCTCAACCGCGTGGCGCCGTTCTTTGTCGGCAAGGACGCCCGCGAACTGGAGCCGCTATTGTGGGAGCTGTATCGACACGGCAGCAACTATAAGTTTCAGGGGCTGGCGTTTTGGGTCTGCGCCGCCGCGGCGGAGTTCGCGGTGCTCGATCTTCTGGGACAAATGACGGGAAAGCCGATCGGCGATCTTCTGGGCGGCGTGAAGCGGCGGGACATCGCCGTGTATCGCGCCAGCGGCAATCGCGGCAACGCGCCCGAGGAGGAGGTGGAGTATCTGCAAAAGATCGTCGGCGAGATTGGCGCCAAGGCCCTCAAGTTTCGGCTCGGCGGCCGCATGAGCCGCAACGCCGACTCGCTCTCGGGGCGCACCGAGAAGCTGATTCCCCTGGTGCGCAAGACCTTCGGCGACGGGATGACGCTCTACGGCGACGCGAACAGCTCCTACGACGTGCCCCACGCCATTCGCATCGGCCGGCTGATGGAGGAGTACGACTACGGCTTCTTCGAAGAGCCGTGCCCTTTTGATCATCTCGAAGAGACGAAGGCGGCGGCCGACGCGCTCTCGATTCCCGTGGCCGGCGGCGAGCAGGAGTTTTCTCATTGGCGGTTCCGCTGGATGATTCGCCACCGCGGCGTGGACGTGGTGCAGCCCGACCTGCACTACTACGGCGGCTTCATCCGCGCGATGCGGGTCGCCCGCATGGCCCACGCGGCGGGACTCCCCTGCACGCCGCACATGTCCGGCTCGGGCCTGGGCTACCTCGACCTGCTCCACTTCGTTTCCTGCATCCCCAACCCGGCCCCGTACCACGAATACAAAGGCGAAAGCGGCATCCCCTTCGCGTGCGCCACGTCCACGCTGCAATGCGAGAACGGCGTCATCCAAACCCCCTCCGGTCCCGGCTTCGGCATCGAGCTCGATCCGACTTTTGTGAAGAAGGCGGTCGCGGTGACGACGTTGTGACAAGCACTGGAAGTTGAATTGCAGCGGCGGCCTCAGCGGCTGGCCGAGCATCGGCTACATGAATCGCGGCGACGGTGAATAAGAGAGTGTTCATCTAACGCCCCAAGGCGGAACTCTTGCAGGACGATTGCGGTTCATCGGCGAATGCGCAGCGGCCGTACAAAACAGGCGTAGCGGCAGTGTTCGCCGCGACGCTTTTGCTGCGCGGCTTGTTCGTCGGGCTGCAG
>JAHWKS010000658.1 GCA_019347795.1 Planctomycetota bacterium
TTGATGGACACAGGCCGAAAGAAACCACTGCCCGTACTTGAGCCTGACGAATGGCGCGAGGAAGAGAACGAACTAAAAACAGTTTATGGGCAAAAGGCAACAGCGATGGGCCGATAATCGTCCCAAGAGGCCAGCCATGAGGCTTCGCTGGTCGAAGTCGCTTTCCACACCCTTCGGACGCTTCAGCGTGTCCAGCGGCGGCGGTAGGCGACGCAACGCCGCCGGGGGCGGCTGCCTCGCCCTCTTGCTCCTCTTCGCGCTCTGCTGCGGCGGCCCCCTGGCGCTCGTCTCTCCGCCGTCCGATTCGCCATCGCCGGCGACCACCGCGACCAGCACCACGATACCGCCGCCCGTCGCTCCGCCCGAGGCGGACGACGCCCCCGAGCTAACAGTCTCGTCCGATCCGCCACAAAGCGATCCGGTTGAACCTGCGACAGAATTTCCTGTCCCACGTTTGACAACCGAGAAACGCGACCCGCCCGCACCTGTTGAACCGGCGACGACTTCACCGGCGGAACGAACCTGGACCGATGCGAGCGGACGCTTCCAGGTCGCCGCTTCATTCGTGGGCTTCCGAAATGGATCGGTTTCACTCCGCAAGCCGAGCGGCGAGATAGTCGCCGTCCCCCTGGACCGACTCAGCGCCCCCGATCAACTCCACGTCCAGGAAATCACAGAACTCGTCAAGATCATCGACGGGCGCGTTGTGGGGATTACGGACGGCGACACGATTACGGTACTGGACGGCTCGAAGACGCAACATAAAGTCCGCCTGGAAGGCATCGACACGCCGGAGAACGGGCAGGACTTCGGGACGCAAGCACGCCGGGCGCTTGGCGACAAAGTGTATCAACAGACCGTCCGGGTCGAATGGCTGGAAACGGACCGCTACGGCCGGACGCTTGGCCACGTCTTTGTGGGGCCGCGCTGGATCAATCGGGAGCTGGTCGCCGAAGGCTGGGCGTGGCACTACAAGGAATACTCTTCCGACGTGGAGCTTGCCCAAGCCGAGGTCGCGGCGCGATCGCAGCGTCTCGGATTGTGGCGCGGCGACAACCCGATCCCGCCGTGGGATTACCGCCATCGGTCGCGGGTTGCGGTCAAGCCGCAGCCGCCGCCCACGGTAGCGCCAGACCACGGGTAGAAACGCAGGACGTGACGGTCTACGTTACGCGGACCGGCGAGAAGTATCACCGGGGCGGCTGCCGCTACTTGAGCAAGAGCAAGATTCCGATTTCGCTGAACCGGGCGCGGGCGAGCTATTCACCTTGCTCCGTTTGCGATCCGCCGTAGGGCATCGCGGACGTGTACTTAGCGACGCAATCGCGGTACGATAGCGCTAATGAAGACCGACCGGGAGTTAGACGAGCAAATATCGGCAGCGCTCGCTGCAAGCGAGCACGCCGCAGCGGAATTTGACCGCGCCTGTCACAGAGCGGAGGGGTTCCGGCGGTCGCAACGAAGGGGACGACCTGTGATGAAACGGATTGTGTTTCAGCGGCACGATGGAAGTATTGGCCAAGTCGAGGTAGCAGCCGACACGCCACGAAGCGAGATTCCGATCCGTTCGTTGATCGGGAAAGATGTATTCGACCTGGAAGCGAACGATCCGATCGTCTACACGGATGCCGATGGGCAGGAGCGACAAGGCTTCGTCGGCGACGTGCTGCACTCTTGAACGAAGCGCCCCGCCGGTGGGTCGGCAATTCCCGGCGGGGCGTTTTCGTTTCCTAGGGCAACGAAAACTGGCCGCAGATACCGTGCAGCCCGATGACTGCTGCCTACGGGGCAGCGAATCTCTTCTAGTCGGCGGCTAGGCGGGTTGTCTCTCGGCGAATTAGATCGTAACGATCTTTGGACGTTGACCCGCGCTTGACAAAGCGCTAATTCGCAACCAGTTGACGCACAGACTCGGCGAATTTAGAATTCGTTTTTGAGGAGCCGAACCATGAGCGAAGTGGAAAGAATGAAAGCCGAGCTTTCCGCCAGAGCGGACGAATTCCGGGCGCAAAAGGAACGTGAAGCCGAGTTTGAAGCGACGATGAACGCCCGCCAAACGTATAAGGTTAGGGCGCGCGTTACTTTTTCGACGCGCTTCGAGGTTGAGCTTGAGGGGCTAGGAACGCCAGACGGAAAGAAAGCGCTCGTAAGGCGGCCGCCGACGAATTTGAAAGCTTGTTTGGCGTTGAGATAACCGACGATGAAGAAATCGAGTGCTTTGTGGAGCGCAGCGAGGGGGAAGGGTTTTCCCACCGGATGAGTCAAAACCAATATGGAAGCGGCGAATTGCGTTTCGAGGTCTATCCTCCCTCGCCCCAAACGAGAAACTAAAACAGGCCGCACGGCGGGGCAGATACCATGCGGCCTGAATCGTTGCTGCCGGTGTCCAGGCCGCCACATCCCTTTAGCGGGCGGGCGGGGAGGTGTCAATCTCGCCGCCCCGAATCGTCCGATGCCGCTGCTTGACGCAGCGGTCGAACTGGGGTAGCGTGGAAGAACAAACCCGGTGGGCTGCAAGACTGGCCTCTTTAGTGCCAGGGTTCCATCGGGCGGTTCACCGCCAGGACCGTAAAAGGCTTCCGAAACGAAGGGCCGGATATGCTGCAAGCCCGGCCGGCCTCCACTCCCGGATTCATCGCGGGAGGGAGGTTGCGGGAGGGGACGCCTTAAAGGCAGCCCCTGAACACAGGCTCGTCCGTTCCGGCGGACGAGCCTTTTTTGATGCCAGTCGCGTAGCGAATAACCCATCCCGTCACCACGGAGCAAGACGGTCACGGCGTTGGCCGCAGGCGGCGACGGCATCCCATCGCCGCATTGCGGCGGCCCCAGCAGCGGCTTCCGACTCATTTGCCACCCCGCCGTGGACTCCGCCAGTGATGCGGCGAACAATTCTGGTTGCGGGCACAACCGAAGAGGAGGTACTATGAATTTTGCAGAGGCATTGCGGGCGAAGGATATCGCAAAACGAGATGAATTGATCGAGGTCGCAATCGCAGAGGAAACATGGGACGACCTGCTCGAAGACGCAATGGAATACGGCGGTTGGCCGGACGATTGCCACGTCACCGATGTCACCGTGGAAGACGATGAGGAGGAGTTGAACGCTTATGTTCAATTAGCCTATGTCGAATCGGTCCCGTCCAGTTGCAAAGACTATAATCACGAGTACCCCGGAACTGCCACCTTCACAATCATGATTGATCGGGCGACTGGCGAATGCGAAGTAGAAGGCTTCGACGCCGAATTAACGCTCGACGACGCTGGTGCTGGCGATTACTACTAATGCCACGACACCTCCTTTTAGCCCCCTACTCCTCCCGCTGGCAACTGCCCACGGCGACCCGCCCCCCACGTGGACGGACGCCACCGGTCGGTTCTCGGTCGAGGCCACCTTCGTCGTCGGCGTCTTGCTCGACCGACGGCCGATCGGCCGCACGTCGGTCGAAGGTTAGGTCGTGGCAATCGCCGACGGCGACACCCTCACCGTTCTGGAGGCCGAAGTGGCGGCGAGGGCAAGGACGTGGGGTTGTGGGCGGACCCATAGCCGATCCCGCCTTGGGACTACCGCCGGGGTGTTCGGCCGCAGACATCGCCACGACCGCCGCTAATATCCCCATTTTACTCGACGAGGCGAAACGAAGATACGAGCCGTTCAGCGTTTGCAGGCCGCCAAGGTAGGCGAAGACGATTCCGTTGACTTTCGGGCAATCCTCCTCTACTATTCACGTAAGCGAACGTCGATTGCAGGTCTCCCCGTCGCAACTGCTTCCGTATGAGAGAGGAGGTCAATCTTAATTGAATGTCGCCTTGCAGGACCATTCTGCTCCTAATGCCCGGCCGGTCGAGGGAACAGATTTCGGTTCGTGCCTCCTTGCGAAAGGGAAAATGGCGATGTTAGCAGTTGCAATTCTTCACTTGATCGGATCATTGCCATTGCGGCGTTAGCACTGGCAGCGGTCGGAGTTCGCTTGCGCCACCGGAAGGCCCAAAGGACCCCTGTAGAAAAAACCTTGGGGGGTCGGTCACGGGAATTCGAGAAACGAGGCTCGCAGCCCGTGAGTGGTGATGAGCGCCAGTAACCTTAGCTGGCACTTCGGTTTTCAAGTGGGATCGCCAGTAACCTTA
>JAHWKS010000659.1 GCA_019347795.1 Planctomycetota bacterium
CACCTTCGGCCAGGGGTCGCGGCCGGCGTCGTTGTTGATCTTGGGCGAGCGGCCGCACTCGCTGGAAACCCTCACCAGCGTGTCCTCCAAAAGCCCGTTGCTCTCCAGGTCGCGGATCAAAGCGGCCAGGGCCTTGTCCAACTCCGGCATCGGGCGCTTCCTGCTGTTGGTGATTTGCGAGTGCATGTCCCAGCCGCCGTAGGTCAGCGTCACGAGGCGCACGCCGGCGGCCGCCAGGCGGTGGGCCATCAGCAGTCGCTGACCGGCGGTGTTGCGGCCGTACTCATCTCGCAAGGCGGCCGGCTCAGCATCGATATTGAACGCCTCGCGGGCTTCCTGCGAGCTGATCAGGCTGTAGGCTCGCTCGTAGAACGTGCCCATCGCGCCGACGGCGTCCGATTTGTCTTTCTTAGTGAAATACTCGTTCACCGCCTCCAGCGCCGAGCGACGGCGGGCGAAGCGGGCGTCGTCCACGCCGCCGGGAAGGCTCAAATCGCGGACCTTGAAACCGCCCGAGGCCGGATCGGATCCCAGGCTGAACGGTGCGAACGACGAGCTGAGGTAGCCGGGACCGGCGTACTCATTGGGCATATTGGGAATGCACACGTACGGCGGGAGATTATTCCGCGGGCCGTACTCGTGGCTCACCACGCTGCCGATGCTCGGATATTGCAGCGCCGGGCTGGGGCGATAGCCCGTGAACATGTTGTGCGTGCCGCGCTCGTGGGCGGCTTCGCTGTGGGTCATCGAGCGGATGACCGCCACCTTGTCCATCAACTTGGCCATCTCGGGGAGCGTCTCGCCGACCCAATCGCCGGTGTTCGTCTTGATGGCCTTCATCTCCCCCCGGTACTCAATGGGAGCGAAAGGCTTGGGGTCCCACGACTCCTGGTGGGCCATGCCCCCCGGGAGGAAAACGTGAATCACGCTCTTGGCCTTCGCCTCGAGAAAGTCGTAGTGCTTCTTCTCCGCCCGGGCCTGCTCCAGTTGCAGCAGTTGGGCCAGGCTCAATCCCAGGCCGCCCGCGGCGCCGACGGTCAGAAAATTGCGCCGACTCAGACGATTACCCTTGCACTTCATAGGGAGTCTCCACAAGCGAGTTAAGTCCTCCAACGCGACGGGGCGCCGCGGCGGGAGGTAGGGAAAGCAAAAAACGTGCCTTTAATAGCGGTCGTGTCGTTCGCAAGAAGCCGACTGCCGCTGGGGTGGGCAAAGTCGGAGGGAGCGCTGGGGCGGGTGGGGTAGGGGCGGGTTGCGACGATCCAAACGGATGAAGCAATTTTTATCCGATGATAGCGAGCGTCCGGCGCGTTGTCAAACGGTTTCGCCCTCCAGGGACGAAATTGTTCCCCACTCTATTATACCGAACGGATGTTCAGTTTCGCCAATTTTAGCCGTTGAGCGTGATGGGTGAAACGAAGCCCTCCGGCTTGACCGCCAGCACGGCGCATTGGATGTGGCTCAGGACCGCCTCCGCCGTGTTGCCCATCAAAAGGCCCGACATTCCCGAGCGTCCCACCGTCCCCAGCACCAGCAGGTCGATCGCTTTGCCTTGGATCAACTCATTGATGGCGCGCCCTGGCTCTCCCTTGACCAGGTGGACGTTTTCCATCCCCACGCTCAGGCCGAACTCGCCGAGCAGCCCGTTGAAGGCGGCGGTTGCCTGCGCTTCGGCGGCGGATTGCACCTCGTGAAACTCCTCCTCCGACATGTGCGAGGCCAGGACGCTCTCGCCGAAGAGCGACCATACGTAGACCACGTGGAACTCTCCCTGTTCCCGCTCGGCAATCGAGCGGGCCAGCTCCATCACCGTCTTGTTGAGCTGCGCGTGTTCGGGGTCGTGCGGGACGGGATCGACCGCCGCCAGCACGCGAACGAACTGCGGCGCCGAATCGGGCTCGACCGCCCACACCGGGCAAGGGCAGTTCCGCAGCAGCCGGGTCGTGGTGCTGCCGAAGAAGCCTTCGCGCGGGCTGTGCCTCCCCTTCGACACGCGGACCACCAGATCATGGCCGTCGCGAAGCACCTCGCGAATGATCTCCACGGACGACGTGCCCGACAAGGCCCTCGCGGTGACTTGTAACCCTTTCTCTCGCAGCGGCGCCGCCAGCGACTCCAGCCGCTCCTGCTTTGCGGCGAGCACCTTCCCATGCGCAGCGGCGTGACCCGGCATTGTTAGACGGAGGGCCCAACCGAACTCGGGGACCACGTCCACGATCTTCAGCCGCGCGCGATTGTGCTCCGCCAACACCGCCGCCCACTCCAGCGCCGGCCGGTGTTCGCTTTCCGTTTCGACCGCGGCCAAGATATTCTGGAAGCGTTTCATGCGTCACGCTCCTTTCCGCGCAGTAGAGGATGCGGCGTTCCGCGCCGCTTCGCCCATGATAGTTTGTGCAACTCCATCGCGGCAAACACGGTCAGCGCCAGTCCGACGAGTACCGCCCACATCTGCGGCGCCGCCGGCTCGGTTTGCAGTACGGCGCGGCCGATCGGCAGGTGCATCGCCGCCACATGAATCAGGAACGCCGTCAGCGTGCCGGCCAAGAGGATCGGGCTGCGGAGCGGCGAAAGCAGAAAGGCCGATTTTGTCTCCGACCGGCAGTTTGCGATGTGGACGTTCTCGAACAGCACCATCAAGAGCAACAGCGCACTGCGGGCCGAGTCCTCGGGCATTCCCGCATTCAACATCCCGTGGAAGGCGCCGAAGCCGACGCCGCCGATCACCGCCGCGGCGACCACGGTCCGCTCGATCATCAACTGGTTGAAAATCCGCTCGCGCGGGGGGCGCGGCTTGCGGCGCAGCACGTCCTCCTCGCCCGGCTCAAACGCCAAGGCGACATCCTGAATTCCATTGGTGACGAGGTTGAGCCACAGGAGCTGCACCGGCAACAACGGCAGCGGCGAGCCGGTCACAACCGCCAGCATCACCAGCACGATCTCGGCCGCGCCGGTCGAAACCAACAGATAAATCACCTTGCGAACGTTGTCATACGCGATGCGGCCCTCCTCAATCCCGGAGATAATCGTGGCGAAGTTGTCGTCGCTGATTACCAGCTCGGCCGCTTCGCGGGCCACGTCGGTCCCGCTGCGGCCCATCGCCACGCCGATGTTCGCGTTTCGCAGAGCGGGAGCGTCGTTCACGCCGTCGCCGGTAACCGCGACAAAGTGCCCCGCCTTCCGCGCGGCTTCCACGATCTGTAGTTTCTGTTGGGGAGCGACGCGGGCGAAAACGACGACATCGCCGATCGTCCCCGCCATCTCTTCGGCCGAACGCGCCTCCAGCTCCGCCCCGGTGACGACTTGCGACGGCGAGACGTCCAGTCCCAGGTCGCGGGCGATGGCCAAGGCGGTGATCCGATGGTCGCCGGTCACCATGCACACGCGAACTCCGGCGGCGCCGCACGACTGGACCGCTTCGCGAACGCCCGGCCGCAGCGGATCGATCATGCCGGCCAATCCTAGTAGGGTTAGCCCCGCGGGGTGCGGAGGAACTTCGGCCGCATCCACGCTATGCGAGACGGGTCCGGCGGCGAGCGCGAGAACGCGAAGCCCCCGGGCGCCCATTTCTTCGGCGGCGGCCGTTTGCCGCTGCGCCTCCTCCGGCGAGAGTTCGCACATCGCCAGCACGCGTTCGGGCGCGCCTTTGACGAACACGAAGTCCTCGCCGTCGACGGGATGGAAGCTCGCGGCGAACTGCCGTTCCGGCTCAAAGGGGATCTCCGTGATCTGAGGGTGAGCGTCGAGCGCGCCCTCGCGGCTCCAGCCCAGCTTGTGGGCGAAGGAAAGAAACGCGACGTCCACCGCGTCCCCCCGCCAGACCCAGCCGCCGTCGCGCGCGTGAAAGTCCGCTTCGTTGCACAAGACGGCCGCCCGCGCCAGTTGATCCAACAGCGGAATCTCGGAACGATCAATCGCCGCTCCGTCGCGCAGCACCGCGCCGGCCGGTGCGAATCCTTCCCCCGTCACGTCCAGCCGCTGACCGTCGGCAAGCCGGACCTCGCGCACGGTCAGCTCGTTGCAGGTGAGCGTGCCCGTTTTGTCGGTGGCCACCAGCGTACAGCTTCCCAATCCTTCGACCGCCGCCAGCTTGCGGACGATCACGCCGCGCCGCGCCATCC
>JAHWKS010000660.1 GCA_019347795.1 Planctomycetota bacterium
GGGTGAGCGGATATTTTTGCAGCAGCGTCGCCACGTCGTCGCGGGTGACGCGCTGGTAGGCGTCGATGATGTCCTTCACCGTGCGGTACTCGCGGCGCTGGATCCAATTGGCGCCCAGGGAGAACATCCGCCGCTTGGGACGTTCACTGGCGAGGACGATGCTCGAGCAGATCTTGCTTTGGGCCTGCTCCAACTCGCTTTGGCTGATCCCGCGGCGCTGAATCTCCGCCTCCAGCTCGGCGATTCGCTCGAGGTTCGCCGCGGCGTCTTCCGGGGCGCAGCAGAGCATCGTGATGAACACCCCCGCCCCCTGGTACTCGAACGAGCTGAGTGCGGCGGTGTCGGCCCGGCCGTTGTCGATCAGCTCCCAATAAAACCGGCTGCCGCTGTCGTCCCCCAGCACCGTCGCCATCACGCGGCCCGCATAGCGATCGTCGTCTTCGGCGGCCGGTCCGGCAGAAATCTGCACGGCATAAAGCTGCATCGCGTCGTCCTTGCGATGGGTTGTCAGCCCGGTGTTCCCCTTCGGTCGTGACAGCTCGCGGGTCACGTCGCGCCGGTCCCAACTGCCGCAGTGGCGGCGGGCGCCGTCCACCAGGCGGTCCCAATCGACCCGTCCCGACGCGGCCAGCACGATGTTCTGCGGACTGTACCGCTGATCGAAGTACCCGCGCATCGCTTCGGGCGTCAGGGCGCCGACGCTCTGCATTGTTCCCAGGATGCTCTGCCCCAGCGGATGATCGCCGAAATGGGCGGCCATGCATTTTTCGTAGGCGCCATAGGGAGGCTCATCCTCGTACATCTTGATCTCTTCGAGGATGACCTGCTTCTCCATCTCGAAATCCTCCGATCGCAGGCTGGGGCGGAGGATGTCGGCCAGCAGCTCCACCGCGCGGTCCTGCATCTCGGGGATGACCGTAGCGTGGTAGATCGTCTGCTCCTCGCCGGTCATGGCGTTGCTGTCGGCGCCCATCTCGTCCAGCTCGCGGTTCACGTCCGCGGGCGAGCGGTGCGGGGTGCCCTTGAACACCATGTGCTCCAGGAAATGGCTCACGCCGGAGACCTCCGGCGCCTCATCGCGGGCGCCCGCCTTCACAAAGAAGCCGACCGCCGTAGAGTACGCCTCCGGGTTGCACTCGGCGACGATCTCCAATCCGTTCTCCAGCACGATTTCGCGAAATTGCATGGCGATCTTTATTCGGCGGTCGCTGGGGGCGTAAGCGGCGCCGAGCCGAGCGTGACGATGGTGAAATCCCGGGGCGGATTCTCCGCCAGCCAGGCATTGATCTCTTCGACGGTGAGCGCGTCGATGATGTTCTCCACTTCCTCCAGCGTTTGCACCCGGCCCAGGTAGTACCACTCGCCGGCGTTGCTGGCGGCGCGGGCCGGGCTGGATTCTTGCTGCATCACCAGCCCCGATTTGATCCGCACCTTCACGCGGTTCAGCTCCTCGGGCAAGATGCCGGCCTTGAGGTTCGTCAGTTCCGCGAGCATCACGTCGAGCGTCTGCTGGGCCCGATCGGCGCCTGTTCCCGCGTAGCAGAGGACCGCTCCATACCGCTGGGTCGAGGCGTTGGTGGCCCAGACGGCGTAACTCAGGCCCCGGTTCTCCCGCACCTCGGTGAAGAAGCGGGAGCTCATCCCGTCGCTCAATACGCCGACCGCGGCCCGGGCGCGGAAGTAGTCGGGATGCGAATAGGGCACGCTCTCGCACGCGATGCCGATGTGCGTCTGCGATGATGCATGGGCGAGGTGCTCGTAACCGCGCTGCGGGGGCGTCTCCCTCCACGCGGCCGCGGGTCGAGGCGACCAGTCGCCGAACAATCGCTCGACGGATCGCACCAGCGCGTCCCAATTGATTTTCCCGGCCACGCTGAGGATCGCCCCGTCCGGGTGATAGTTCTGCGTGAAAAAGTTCTGCACGTCCTCAAGCGTCACCGCCGCAACCGATTCCTTGCTTCCCTGCCGCGACCGTCCGTACGGGTCGGGATACTGCCTGCGCCGCAACTCCTGGATCACGCGCGTGTAGAGATCATCCTCGACGGCCCGCACCTCCTGGAGGCAAACCTGCCGGGCGTCCTCCAGTTGCTCGGCGGGAAACCGCGGGCGGCGCACAAGGTCGGCGAAGATCGCCAGCGCCGGCTCGATGTGGTCGGCCAGCATCGCGGCGCCGAAGTTGGCGTGGGCGTGAGAAACCGACGCGGACCAGTCGACCCCCAGCCGCTCCAGATCGTCCACCAACTGCCGGCTGTTCCGCGGCCCGCAGCCGCGCTGCACCATCTCACAGGTGAAGTTCGCCAGTCCCGGTCGATCGACGGGATCGCAGGCATACCCGCCCGGCGCCACCAGGGAGAAAGCGGCCGATTCGAGCCAGCCCATCGGCTCGGCGATGAGGATCAGTCCATTGTCGAAGCGCTCGACCAGAATCCGCGTATTCACCACTTCCCTTTCGCCCGGGCCCCGCGGGAGGCCGCTCGCCTCCGTCCCCTCTACCAATAGACTGCCGCCGTCGCGTCCACAAGGGGGCGGGAATGCTCGATTCGCAGGTCGTCGGTCAGGCCGGCCGGAAGGACGTGTAGGCTTGCTTCAAGGCTTCCACCTTGTCCCACTCCTTGGATATGCCGTTCCAATGGAACGCCATGACGCCGGTGGCGGGCCGCCGCGAGCCGTGCTCCAGCACCGCCTCGACTTGCTCCACCGGGACCCGTTCGCCCCAGTCGGACAGTTGCACGATCGGCCAGATCCGTTTCGCCTCGTCGGGCGTCCCTTGGATCTTCAACCGTTCCGCGAGGCGTTGAATTTGCCGAGAGATCCAGGCCGGGTCGCCGGCGTGCCCAAACCTGGCGTGATACGGCATGATGCTGAACACGTCCAGGTAAGGCGCCTGAGCCGGAAGGTCGATTGCGAGCTTGTGGCGAAGGGCGCCGTCGTACTCGTCTGGCGACCAGGGGCAATGAAACGTGCCGAGCAGCGCCCGCGGGCGCACTTCGTTGAGCACCTGGCGGTATTCTCGGACCCAGTCGGTGAAGACGTCGCAGCGGAAGTTCGTCCAGGCGTCGCGGTGCTCGCCGAGGAGCAGAGACGCCGCGGCAGGCGCCTCGCCCGGCAGTTCAATCCCCGTCTTCTCCGTGAATTGCCGCAAGGCGTCGGGCGAGAAGTCGGTGTCCGGGAGGCTCGGCTCCTCCCGCTCCCAACTGGCGTGGGCGTGGTGATAGTCGAGCCAGATCCCGTCGATGTTGAAGTCCTTCAAAACGCGGCGAAACTCCTGCATGCGGTCGCGGCGATAGCCCGCGTGGAAGGCGCTAACGCCCTGCCAACCATGCGGAGGCGGCGACGGCTTGCCATCCGGGCCGATCGGCGCCGCGTCGGGGTGATCCTTCAAGTACGAGGCCGAGTGCATGGAGTTGAACTCCGCGAAGACTCGCACACCCAGCCGGCGGCAGCGGTCGATCTCGGCGGCATCCAGACCGCCTGATCCGACCCAGATCGCATTGATGCCGTAATCTGCCGGCGCCGCTCGGCGCCGAAGAATCTCGCGAGGAAAGCCGCCGTAAATCCCGCGGATTTCAAGCCACGGACGAGCCTGGTTCGGCGACTCATCCTTGTCTTGCGCAGAACCTCGAGCCGCTGCTCCGGTCGTCAGCATGGCGGCTGCACATCCCTGCAGCAGAGATCGCCGAGAAATGGCGAACGCAGGCCGGCATGCTTCGTGTTGCTGTTTGGGCATTGGCGAACCGTCGTTTGACGAAATGGGTAAATGCACGCGCGTCGGCAGGCGCGCGGATCGAGCACTGGATGATCCATGTATAATACATGGAGCGTTGTCGGAACTTCGTGTCCAAAAAATCTTCTAACTTGCTGAGGATCGTTTATCATCAGAAGCGATCTGCCGCGGTGACCGGCCTTCGCGTCGATCCTCCCCCTTCCCGCGTCCCCTTTTCTCTTGCTTCCTTTCCTTAGGTAACGCAACGGCATGTCGAACCGACTTGCGCCTGGGATTGTTCTTGCCATCGCGCTGGTCGCGAGCGGCTCGCATCCCGTCGCCGCCGCGGACGAGGATGCTCCGCCCCGATGCGCGCTGATCGACGTGGACCGCTCGCCGCTGGGCGCCCTG
>JAHWKS010000661.1 GCA_019347795.1 Planctomycetota bacterium
GGCGGCCAGGCGACCATCGTTACCCGTAACGATTGGGTCGGCCCGGAGGGGGAGAAGCTCCTGGAGGATGAGCGAACGCTTGTCTTCGGCGCCGAAGGAGACAAGCGGTGGATCGATTTCGACATTACGCTCAAAGCGACCGAAGGCGAAGTCACCTTCGGCGACACCAAGGAAGGGACCTTCGGCATCCGCATTCCCGCAACCATGAAAGTGGACGCCGGGATGGGGGGCGAGATCGTCAACAGCGAAGGCCAGACCGACAGGGCCGCCTGGGGCAAGCGGGCCGCCTGGGTCGATTACCATGGTCCCGTGGATGGAAAGACGCTGGGGATCGCTATCATGAACCATCCCAGCAGCTTCCGCTTTCCCACGTACTGGCACGTCCGAACGTACGGGCTCTTCGCCGCCAACCCGTTCGGCGTGAGCGACTTTACCGGCGACAAGCAGCAAGACGGCTCCAAGACGCTCAAAAAGGGGGACCAAATCACGCTCCGCTACCGCGTGTTGCTCCACCCCGGCGACGAGAAAGTTGGACGGGTCGCCCAGGAGTACGAGGAGTACTCGAAGACGCCAAGAGGCGCGTAGCACGGCGCTTCGTGTCAACTTCTTCACAGCGATGTTTGTCGCGCGGCGCTGAAAGCTGCCCGATTTACCTCAACGGAAATCTTCGCCAAGGCGGGGCGAGACCTTGGCGGTCGTACAGGTCATATCGCCCGGCGGCTAAAAGACTTGGGTGTTTTTGCACGTCCGGCCGCATTTTGAATCTTGAAGCGGCGGCGGCAGTGGGTAAAGTCAAGATTGTGCGGCGACGGTCCGCCGCAAACGCACCCCGCCAACCGCCGAGCCACAGCGCTTATGTCCCAGCCGCGGCGTCCCAACACCGAGGAGGTCGATCACCTGCTGCTCAATGCGCGGCTGCGCGATGAGCTGGAGCCGTTCCTCGACGAGTCGGTCTGCCTGGTGGACGTGCGCACCATGCCCACGCCCGTGGAGAACGAGTTCCTCGCCTCGATGCTGGCCTGGGAGCGGGCGCCGGTGCTGCCCATCAGCCAGTGGTTCGCCCAGGAGCTGGTCGTGCCCTCGCCCGACACGCTCAGCGACGAGGCGCTGCACCAGGTTCTGTGGGACACGATTCACCGTCTCTGCGAGGCGCGGATTGTGCTCGACTTCACCGACCACCTCTCCGACCGCGAGCTGTACCGGGTGATCTATCGCGACATTCTTCCTTCGCCGGAGAAGAAGATCGACCTGCCGCGCAACTATCTCCACTGGGCCTGCCTCGATCCGGACGAAGACCCCGACACCTGGCTCCGCTACTACGCCACGGAGTCGCAACGCCGCGAATGGTCCGCCGAAACCGGCGAAGCCCCGCCCGCATCCCAACGCCCCCCGCACCCCCGCAAGATGCCCACGCGGGCGCAGTAGCAGGTTCGATTGCTCGTAGAGGGATCGGAGGAGAACGGCCGGCGCCGGAGGCATCTTTGCGTTGGTCATTTCCCTCGCGCTTTGCGAACTCGGATTCGCGCATTCAGGAATCCGTCATGCTTTGCTGATCGGAAACGATCGCCGAGGAGTGGCGATGATCCGAAGTCGAAGAAAGGCCGCCCACCGCCCGTGGCGCGATGACGGCTGTCGTTTATCATGAAAGCCACTTCCGGATTCTTCGGCTCGCGGTGGATGATCGGACGCGCAGCGAGTTTTGGGTGAGCGAGGCGCATGATGTTTCAATTTCAGTGCCCGCAGGGACACGTTCTGGAGACGGAGGAGTCGTATGCGGGGCAGCCGTGTCAGTGCCCGTATTGCGGACTGACGTTTCCCATCCCGTCGCCGCCGCAGGCCGCGGCGCCGCAGGCGGGTCCGCCGACGTTCCAGGCGCCTTCGCCGCCGGGGTACTCGCCGCCGATGTCGGCCCCGGCCCCCTTCGGTCCGCCGCAGCATGGGCCGGCCTGGCAGCCGGCGCCGGCCCCGGCGCCGTTCAAGCCCGAGCCGGCCGAGCCGGAGTTGTTGCACATCGCCTGCCCCAACGGGCATGAGCTGGAGACGCCGCGCGACATGCTGGGGCAGGATGTCCTCTGCCCGCACTGCAATGTGCAGTTCCGCCTTCGCGAGAAGGACAGCGTCGAGTACCGGCGCCGCCGCGCCCAGGAGCTGGAGCGGAAGGAGCGGAACGCGGGAAAGATGTGGCTCAACTACGCGATCGTGGCGGCCGTGCTGGTGGTGATCGGCATCATCGGCCTGATCGTGGTGTCGGCCTCGAACTGAGCGATCGCGGCATGGCGCTCAAGCAGGAGCAGTATCGCCGCCTGCAGATCCTCGCGGTCGCCGCGGGCGTGTCGTCGGTATCGATTTCGCTCACCGGCGGTGTAATCGAAAACGCTCTACTCGCCCGCGCGGGCATCGCCGGCTTTGTCCTCGCCCTGGCTGCGGTGATCTCGCTGGGCGTCCTCGCGAGTCGGCAATCTTAAAACGCGCGACGGTATTCGAAGCGGGCGATGTTCTCGTACCAGACGTCGCCGGTGAGGGCGTGGCCCCAGCTTGCGGCGAAGGAGTTGAGGCCGAGCGAATACCGCAGACCGAGCTTTAGGTTGATGATCGTGTCGCCCGAGGCATCCTGGATCGCGGCGGCGCCGGCGCCATCCAGAAATGCCCCGCCGTCAAACTTCATGCCGTCCAGCACCGTCCAGCCGACGATCTCGGTGATGGCGGTCAGCCGCTCCTGGCCTCGATTGATGTTCGCCAGGTCGTAGCCGGTCCCCACGCCGTAGCGCACCACGTCGCCGGCGAAATTCGTGCCGTCGATCGGCCACCAGTACCGCCCTTCGCCGTAAATGCTGAGCCGGTCCGTGTGCTGCTCGTAGAACAGGAGGGCGGGCTCGAGCGAGAGGTGCTCGGTCCCCAAGCCGCGGTCGGCGTCGCCGGTGGGAATATACGTGGTCAACTGAAACGTGAGGTGATCCTCCCCGTTGGAGAGCAGCAGCGTCTTGAAACCGGCCGTCATATCGGCGAAGCCGCCGGCGTCCACATTGTTTGTGAAGTCGATGAAGCGGAACGGCAGCTCCACGAAGACCGAGACGTTCTCCGTAGTGGCCACTTCGGCGTAGCCGCGGACGTCATAGAAGTCGAGGCTTCGCTCCGGGAGCGGCGGTCCGGGATTGTCCGGCCGCGGGAAGCAGCCGCACTTGGCGTAGAAGAACTCGGCGCGATCGGGAACATTGTTGTCGAATCCGCCGTCGAAGCGAAGGCGGAAGTGCGTGAAGACCTGGGCGGGATCGATATACGTGTTGGCCGGCGCGGCAAAGCCGCCTCCCCCCGCGATCGATTGACCGAAGCCGAGGGCCGAAGCCGGCGGAGCGGTCGTCGAGGTCGGCGCCAACATCGCGCCGGGGTCCGTCAGCGGCGGCATCGCGTCGTCCCGCGGCGGCTGCTCGCCGTCGCCCGGCTCTCGTTCCGTCGGTCGCTGCTCACGCGGCGGTCGCTCGCCCGGTGCTCTGCGGCTGTCCGGCGGGTAGGACGGATACGCGGGGAACGGCGCCGGATGATAGCCCGGAGGATACCCCGGCGCCGGACAATGCGGCCACTGTCCGTGGGCGGCCTGACCGGCCTGGACCGCCAGCGCGGCGCAGGCGGCGAACAACCATCGCAGATTGCAAGTCCCTCGTGACATAGCGGCTCCATCCTCGGCCCCGCGCTGGGGCGGGGGCATCGGGGCGTACAGGCCGGCGCGGCGCGAAGCTCGACCGGCGGGGGCGCAGGCGGGGCGCCGTCGTCGCGCGGGCGCAAGACACGGGCAGCCCGGCGCGGTCCTCACTAACGCATATCGGCCTCCGGCGAATCCGCGGAAAAGTTAAATCCCCTAAATCCCGCAGAATCGGCGCCGCGGGCCGAGCCGGAATAACCGGGAAAGCCGGCGAGGGATGTCGGGACAAGGGTCAGTCGCGAATCACCAACTGCTCCAGATGCTCGTGAATCTGCTCGTCGAACTCCGGCAAGACGCGCGGCATCAGCGGCTACGGCCGACTCGGACGCAGGGTCGCGGAGTTCGGCAAGGCTTGTCGGATGCGCGTCATCGCCACCGACGTCACGAGCGTCGCGCCGGCGCCGCACGTC
>JAHWKS010000662.1 GCA_019347795.1 Planctomycetota bacterium
GGATTCTAGCCGCGACGCGGCGCCGGTGCAACGGGCGCGGCTTGCATTTGCCGGCGGAGGGCGCTGGTGGTACGTTGATTTCCCCGAACGACCTCGCCGACCAATACAACCCTCCCTTATGGATGCGAAGCAACTCAAGGCGCGGCTCCCCGCCACGGCGTTCGCCTTCCGCGGCTACAACGTGACGAACCTGGGCCGCAGCGCCGAGCTGCTGGAGCATCCGCAATACGGTCCGGTGGTGGAGGAGCATCTGGCGGCGGCGTCGGAGCTGGCGACGCGCGTGATGGGGCAGACCGGTGAAGTGCGGCGATCGTTCGCCATGTCGCTGCTGCCGGCGCGGTTCGCCCGCCGTCCGCCCGTGCGGAGCATTGACCTGGTGAGCCGCGTGCGGAATCGGGAGGAGACGACGCTCGACTCCTACGCCGATGCGGTCGCGCTGATCGTGGCGATGGAGCTGGCCCAGATCGAGCTGTTGCGGCGGTTCTTCGACGTCGAGCTGGCTGAAGCCAAGCTGCAGTTCGGCTTCAGCCTGGGCGAGATCGCCGCGAACATCGCCGGCGGCGTCCTGTCGCTGGAGGCGATTCGCGTGCCCCTCTCGCTGGCGGATGACTGCGTGCGGCTTGCTCAAGACCTGACGCTGGGCGTGGTGTTCTGCCGCCGCAAGCCGCTGCCGATGGAGCACGTCCGCCGCCTCTGCGTGCGCGTGAACCAGGAAGGCCGCGGCATCATCGGCGTCTCGGCGGTGCTTTCCCCCAACTCGGTGCTGGTGATGGGACAGCAGGACACGCTCGATCGGCTGAAAGCGGAGCTGGACAAGGTGGCCGACGATCGCGTGTTCCTGCGGAAGAACGAGCATCCCTGGCCGCCGCTGCACACGCCGATCGTGTGGGAGAAGGCGATTCCCAACCGCGCGGCGATGCTCATGCTCACCCTCGACGGCGGGACGACGCCGCCGAAGCCGCCGATCGTCTCGCTGGTGACCGGCAAGACGAGCTACAACGACTACAACGCCCGCGATCTGCTCCATCGCTGGACCGACCACCCGCAGCTTTTGTGGGACGCCGTGTACGAGACGCTCTCGCAGGGGGTCGAGGTGGTGGTCCACGCCGGCCCGACGCCGAACATCATCCCCGCCACCTTCAACCGCTTGCGGGAGAACGTGGAAGCGCAGATGAAGGCCAGCCTCGGACTGCGGGCGATGTCGGGGATCGTGACCCGCCCGTGGCTCAAGTCGCTGGCGCCCACCCGCACCGCATTGCTCCGCGCCCCGCTGGTGCAGCACGTGATCCTGGAAGACTGGCTGCTGGAGAACGCGCCGGAGTGAGACGGTAGCTGACCGATCAATGAATCGCGATCGATCAGCAATACGCGCCGGCGCCGTTACTTCTTCATCCCCTTCTCCAGCTCGCCGGCCAGCTCGCTCACGTGGAGATTGCGGCGAACGACTTTGCCTTGGTCGTCGATCAGCAGCATCGTGGGGAGCGTGAGCACGCCCAGCTCGTTGGCGGGGCGGCCGTCGAGGCCTCCTTCCTCCCAGATGTGATACCAGGGATAGCTGTTGGTGCGCAGGAAGGCGGCGGCGTCGGCCCGTTGGCTGTCGAGGTTCACCCCCACCAGCGTCAGTCCCTTGGAAGCGTGCTTGGCCTGCATCTCCTTGAGCGTCTTCATGTCCTCCTTGCACGGCTCGCACCAGGTGGCCCAGTAATGGAGCACCACCCATTTGCCGCGGAGGGAGGAAAGGTCCAGCGTCCGGCCGTCGAGCATCGTCCCGCGGAAGGCCAGCGTCTTACCGACCGAGTCCAGCCGCTTCAGGGCGCCGGCCGCCTTCTTGGCTCGGGGACCGGTCGGATCGTTGTGGACGATCCGCTCGTAGAACTTGCGGGCCTCGTCGTCCTTGCCGGCGAACTCCAGGCCGAGGGCGAGCTGGATCATCGCCTCCGAGGCGTCGTCGCTCTCGGGATACTTGTTGACGAACGACTCCAGCTCCTTGAGCCACTCCTCCTGGATCTTTGCATAGTCGGCGCCGGGCGCCTGATACTTCTGCGCGTAGGAGGCGGTCATCAGGCGGAACTGCACGTACGCGGCCAGCGACGTCTTGCCGGAGCTATCATCGAGCCGCTTGACCATCGACGCCAGCCGGGCCTCGCCCTCCGGCCAGTCGCCGGTCTGAACCGCCTCGGCCAGCACGTCGGCGAACTGGCGGATCCAGTTTTCGCGCTGTTCCTCGTTGGCCGCATCGGCGATTTTTTCGAGCAGCTCCGCCTGCTTCTCGCGAAGCGGCGGCCGCTGGGCGCCGGCGGCGGCATCCAGCTTCTTGTTGACGCTCTCCAAGTCGGCGATCAGCTTCTGCAGCTCCTCGCTGACGCCCCCTTCCTGCAAGGCCGCCACGTCGGGCTGCTGGGCGCCGGGACCGTGGAAGAAGAACCCGCCGGACGCGAACGCATTCTGGGCCGAGTCGAGGTTCTGCGGCAAGTCGATCGCCCGCCACGCATCGCCCACGCGGATCAGCGTGCCGATCACCACCTGGCTGTGCTTGCCGGCCGTCTCGACCACCGCGCTGACGTTCTCATAGACGAGGATGTCCTTGGTCGAGCCGTTCACTCCCGCGGGAACGATGCCCGGGCGGGAGCCGCCGAAGTGGACCCACTTCGACTGCGGCGTCACCACGTTCTGCCGTTGCGCCAGCGACTTGAACCCCGCGGCGGCCGCGGCGAGTTTCTTCTCCAGCTCCTTCTCCGTCTCGGGGCTGAGGCCGAGATTCTTCAGCTCCTCGCTCGTGAGCAAGAGGCGCCGGAAGCGGGACTCGTCGCGATCCCGCAGGGCGGCCACCACCTCGGCGGTCGCCTCCTCGGGCGAAATCATCTTCCAGGCCTCGATCTGGCCGTTCTCGCCGCGGTCCACGCCCCAGCGGATCCCCTCGGTCCCCAGCCAGCGATATTGATCGGCCTTGCCGTTGAAGTCGTTATCGACGTCGCGGTACACCTCCACGCCGTTCTTGTAGTAGCACCACAGATCGACCTTGTTGTCGCCGTTGGTGTCGAGGAAGCGGCGCAGGAGCTGCCCGGCGTTGTCGTAGACGACCCAGCCCGAGGCGCCGTCGGATTTCTCGGCCTTGATCACACACTTCTCGGCGTCGTCCTTACCGGGCGTGTCGAAGTCAACTTCCCGCTGGATCGGCGTGAGCGCCAGCGCCGCGGCGGCCGATGGCTTGGCGGCCTCGGCCGACTGGGCGGCAAGGAGCAAAGCGGCGGGAACGGCGGTCTTGGCGAAACGGGAAAGACGGCGAAGTTGCGAGTGACGGCAGCAACCGCGAACAGACAAACGTGGCGATCCGTTGAACATGAGCATCCTTTCGTGGTTTCAACGAGCCGAAAGACCGGCGCGGCGCGGGCCGCTATCCGAAGTTTCGTCCGCGCGGATTGGCCAACTTTACCGGCAATGCCGGCTTTTCCGAGGCCCCGGGCGATCGCACGCCCCGCTCATTCCTCATCCTGCTCCACGGTACGCAACTGGCGGAGGATTTGCTCGGCCGATTCCGGACGTTTTTCCGGCCGGTCCGCCATGCACTGCATGATCGTCTGGCCCAGTTGCTGGTTGAGGCGCGGGCAGTAACGAAAGATGTCGGCGGGAGGCTCCGTGTCGTGGGCGAGGGCGGCCACGCCGGTGGTTTCCCGCACCGGCCAGGGAAGCTCGAATGCGCACAGGTAGTACGCCGTGACGCCGAAGGAGAAGATGTCTAAGCGTTCGTCGGTCCATTTTCGCCGCACCACCTCGGGCGCCATGTAGAGCGGCGTGCCGGTGCGGTTGCCCGGCTGCATGAACTCCCGTTTCGCCGGCAACGTCAGGCCGAAGTCGATCAGCTTGAGCGAGCTCAGATCGGGCGAGCAAATGAAGTTCCGCGGGCAGATGTCGCGATGGATGTAGCCCGCCTTGTGGACCGCGTCGATCGCCTCGGCCATTTGCTTGATCAACATCGCCCGGCGACCGTCAAGCTTGGGATCGCGGTGCAGGATGAGTTGCTGCAGGCCCGGCCCGTCGAGGAACTCCATGACGATGTACTGCTCTCCCTTGGTGGTCTGACCGTACTCGTACGTTTCGACCACGCG
>JAHWKS010000663.1 GCA_019347795.1 Planctomycetota bacterium
GACCCGCTTCCGGCGGGGGCTGCGCTTGCTCGCCTGCGTCATCGAAACCTCCTGGTGCACGACTGGTGCACCATCTGTGCACCAGGAGGTTTCGCGGCGGCGCAAAAAACAACGCTAAGCCGTTCGGTGGGAACAACTTAGCGCGCCTGATGAAAAGCGAGAGCGGAGAGGACAGGATTCGAACCTGCGGAGCCCTTTCGAGCTCACCGATTTAGCAAACCGGCGCTTTCGACCACTCAGCCACCTCTCCAGGGGGGGGCGAATTCGCAGGCTTCCTGCCATTCGCCACTCGTGAATTCTTACGCACCGGGGGGGACCTTGCAAGACGACTCTCCGGCGAGAGAAGCGTTTTTGCCTGCGGCCGGTTCGTGAACTATAGTTGGCCGGTGTTTTCCGCCTCCAGGAGCATGACATGCCGGCGCGGTTTACGGTTCGGTCGCTCTCGTTCATCTTTGCGGCGATGGCCGTCGCCGCCGCGTCGGCTGCGGATCAGGCGATGCTCGAGGCGGCGCGGTCGTCCATCGTGGCCGCCGATTTGCAGCGCCACGTGAACGTTCTGGCGGACGATTCCTTCGAGGGACGCGAAGCCGGCTCGCGCGGCGGCAGGGCCGCCGGGGCGTATCTCGTCAGCCAGCTTCAGCGTTACGGTTTGCAAGGGGCGGGGGAGGGGGGCGGCTTCTATCAGTCGTTCCGCGGAGGGTATCGCAACATTCTCGCGCTCTTGCCGGGTCGCGACGGCGACTTGAGCAACGAAGTCGTCTTGGTCGGCGCCCACTACGACCACGTCGGCTACGGCACGCCCACCAACAGTTACGGACCGACCGGCTACATCCACAACGGCGCCGACGATAACGCCAGCGGCGTCGCGGGCATGCTGGAGTTGATCGAGGCGTTCACGCAGCTTCCGGAGCGGCCGCGGCGCTCCGTGCTCTTTGCATTTTGGGACGGCGAGGAGCAGGGCCTCCTGGGCTCAAAGCACTGGGTCGCCAATCCCACGCTGCCGCTGTCGCGGGTGCGGGCCGCAATCAATCTCGACATGATCGGCCGGCTGCGGAACGGAAAACTGGTGGTCTACGGGACGCGCACCGGTTACGGACTGCGGCGGCTGGTGAGCGAGCAGAATGTTGCTCGGGACTTGTGGCTCGACTTCACCTGGGAGATGAAGGCCAACAGCGACCACTACACCTTCTACGAGGCCGGGCTCCCCACGCTGATGTTCCACACCGACCTGCACGACGACTATCACCGCCCCCGCGACGACGCGCACAAGGTCAACTCCGCGGGCATGGAGCAGGTGAGCCGGCTGCTGCTGAACGTGGTGTATGCGATGGCCGAGGATGATCACCGCTTCGCGTTCCGGCCCGCGTCGCGGCGCGAGACGACGGCGCACGAACAATACGCCGAGCGGTCGGCGGCGCCTTTGCCGCCGCGACTGGGCGTGTGGTGGGATGATCGGACCGCAGCGGGCGAAGGCGTAGTGATTACGCGGCTGACGCGCACATCGGCGGCGGAGCGGGCGGGACTTCGCGTCGGCGACCGGATTGTGCAATTTGCGGGGAAGCCGGTCGAGAGCGACGCTCAACTTCGCCGCGCTATTCTGTCAGCGTCTTCGCCGGTTTCGGCCTCGATCCAGCGGGCGGGCGAAGATGAGCCGCGCGAAGTGATCCTCGATTTGGCCGGAACGCCGGTCCGCCTGGGCGTCAGTTGGCGCGAGGACGCCGCCGAGCCGGGATCGCTAACGGTGACCGTCGTCATCCCCGCCTCGGCCGCCGCCGACGCCGGTATGCGGCCGGGCGACCGCATCTACCGCATTGCCGGCCGGACGTTCGCCAATGGCGAGGAGTTCCGCGCGCTGGCGATGTCGCTCCCCGGCCCCGTGGAAGTGCTTCTGGAGCGGCAAGGTCGCTTATACCCGGTTCGCCTCAGCGTTCCGCCGGCACACCTTCCCGATTAGCCCTGCAGATGCGGCAAGTCGCCGCGGCGCACGTCAATCGGTTCGGGCCGCGTCCAGGAATCGCCGCAGCTTGGCTTCCTTTGCTTTGGCGCACTCGGTTTCGTAGCGTTCTGCCACCTCGGCGTGGGGGCGATACCATTGCTTGGCAATTTGCAAGCAAGGCCCGGCGATGTGGGCCGGGTCATGGAGCAAGCGCCCGCTCGAGAACGGCCAACAATTGATGATGTCTTCGCCGTGCAAGCGATCAAGCAGCGCACGCTGCGTTTCCCAGGCGACGTCGATGCGGACGCCGCGAATCCGATCCTTGATCTTCAACTGCCACCGATTGTCGTCGTCCACGTACTGACTTCGTCGCAAGGGGGCTTCGTCCGCTGGAAATATGATGTTCAAGTCAATGTCGGAATCCGCACGTTCGGCTCCGCGGGCCGCGCTGCCGATGAGCACAACGCCGCACCGGTCGTGAATCGAGATGCAAACCTCGAGCAGGTGCGGAATGATCTCCTGATGAACGCTCATTTTGTCGGCTCCCGCCTGTGCGGCGCGGGGCGGCCATGCGAACGGTCAGCCCCGCGTCCCGCGTCCGCCGCTTGTCTCGGCCGGTCGCGTCGCGACCTTCGGCTGGGATTGTGGCGGCGCTTCCTGCGGCCGTAGATCCAGCCGCAAATGTTCAGCGAGTGCGTCGGCGCCGGCAAGCGTCAGGGTGTCCGCGCCGTCGGCAAACTCTTTCAAGCTTGGCTCGGACACGCCCGCGGCACGAGCGATCGACGGCATCGATTCGCCCCCCTCGACGCGCCGTTGCAATTCGGTACGTAAACTCTCGCTGAGCGTCATGGCGATTCTCCCGGGGTCCGCGTGTGGAATGCTCTCGCCCGCATTCTACAAGCTGTGCGCCTCGCGGCGACTCCCCTCGGCTTCGCTCCTCGATGCTCGCTGCCGAGTTACGTCGCGGGATGCGACTTGAAGACGCGAAACAAAAACACAAGCGAGGGAATCAAAACAAGGGCGCCGAAAGGGAGCGTGAGCACCATGAACTGCAGCGTCGCTTGCGGAGCGGCCGCGTCGGCGAAAGGGATGTCGGGGTAGACCAGGTACGGGTGCTGCGCCACCGCCCAGCCTAACAGGAGCAAGGCGATCTCGCCCGCGGCGAAGAGTCGGCTGAGGCGGTAACGCCGCGTGAAGACCGACCAGGCGGAGCCGGCGAAGCAGACCAGACCCAGCGCGACGATCGGCGCCGCTCGCCAACTCAAGAGGCGGCGGAAGAACCAGTTGGCTTCCTGCCATGCGAACAGCAGCACGAGTCCCGCGAGGAAGGCTGTGGCCGTGCCCGCAATGATCGCCCGCAGGCGGAAGTCCTCTCGCAGTTGGCCGCCGGTCTCGTTTGTAAGGTAGACCGCCCCCAGATAGGCGCAGGTGGAGAGCGCCAAGAGCCCGTTGGCGATGGAATACGGCGAGAGCCACGGCGCCGGATGGGTGAAGACGACCTCGCGATCCTCAGTCAGCGTAATCGCGCCTTCGGTGACGATGCCGAACGCCGTTCCCAGCAGCAGCGGCGAGATGAGCGAGGCGACGCCGAAGACGATTCCCCAAGCGCTCGTCTCCGCGGCGGCCTCTTCCTGCCGGCTTTGATAGGAGCGAAAGACGAACGACGCCCCACGGAGCATGATCCCCAAGAGCGCCAGATGGAACGGCAGAAAGAGCGCGATCGCCAAAACCGCATAGCCGCGGGGAAAGCAGGTGAAGAGCACCACCAGCACAAAGATCAGCCAGACGTGATTCGCCTCCCACACCGGGCCCATCGCCTTTTGGATCGCTAGGCGCTGAGCCTTCTTCCGCTCGCCGGCGGCGAAGAGGTCCCACACGCCGCCGCCGAAGTCAGCCCCGCCGAAGAGTGCGTACGCCACCAGGCCCACCAGCGCCGCCAAGGCTGAAAGGTCGATCCAGATTGTGGGCCAGCCCGACATCGGAATTGCTAAAAGGAAGACGCGTCGGAAAACTGGGTCGCCGCGATCCGCCGCAAGAGCGCCAACACGGTGACGCCCAACAGCGCGTACAGCAGCGTGAACGCGAAGAACATCGACGGCACGCCCGGGGCCGGCGTGACCGCATCCGCGGTGCGCATCACGCCCTGGATGACCCACGGCTGCC
>JAHWKS010000664.1 GCA_019347795.1 Planctomycetota bacterium
CAAAGCACAATGCAACAAATACCGGGCGCCCGGCAGCCCCGCCGGTTGGAGCCGGATGAGCTGACCACCGCCGACATGGAAGCCATGGTGTGGGACATCCACGCCTGCAAGAAGCACCTGGAGGACGAGAACAACAAAGGGGAGTTGAACCTGGAGATGCTGTGCGTGATCGGCGCCGAATTCGGGGCCCTGGTCGGCATGCAGTTCACGGCGCTGGATTGGAGCTGGCCCATGCTCACCACGGGCAAGCAAGGACAGGACGTGAAGGGGCTGGCGATGCTCACGCCGATCGACCGCTACAAGCGGATGTCGGCGAACGCCGCCCTGCAGGGACTGTTGAAGCCGGCGACCTCGGGACGATTTTCCGCGTTGATTATGGCCGGCGCCCAGGACCGCGGCGGCATGAGCGACGCCCGGCGCTTGCAGAAGCAGTTGGAGCAGATGTTCCCCAGGGGCATGGAAGACGCGGTGGCCCTGGTCACTCCGGAGACCAATAGTCACGGCACCCAACTGATCGAGCCGCAGCGCCGGCTGGGAATGGAGCGGGTCCTGGTCGATTTCATCGCCCAACGAATCTTCGCCCGCAAGGCCGACTTCGAATGGTCCGAGCGCCGGAGTCCTCTGGCGCGGTGATCAGCCGGCGCGTCGCGCCTGATTCACCTCGCGGTTGCGGCGGCTTTTGTTTGTGGGCGGCGAAGCGTTCGGCGCATCGCGCTTTGGCAAAAAGGACGCGAGCTTCTGCTTGACTTCCTTGTGCTGCGGGTCGGCGGCGAGGTTGGTCCACTCCATTGGGTCGGTGCGGTGGTCGTACAACTCTTCGCCGCCGTCGGCGTAGCGGATGTAGCGCCAGTGCTCGGTCCGCACGGCGTGGTTCTTCCGGCCGTGCGTGGTGAGGGCGGCCTGGTCCCAGTCCGCTTCGGGATTTTCCAAGAGCGGCCGCATGCTGATCCCTTCCACGTGCTCGGGGATCGGCGCTCCGCAAAGTTCGGCAAGGGTCGGATAGATGTTGAGGAAATCGACCGGCCGCCGGCACACGCCCCCCGCCTTCGTCACGCCGGGAGCGACGATCAACAGCGGCGCCCGCGTGGCCTCTTCCCAGAGGGCGAACTTCCGCCAGTGCTGCTTCTCGCCCAGATGCCAGCCGTGATCGCCCCAGAGAATGACGATCGTGTTGTCGCGATGCGGGCTGGCGTCCAACGCCTTCACCAGCCGGCCGATCTGGGCATCGGCGAAGGCGATGCTCGCCAGGTACGCCTGCACGGCGCGGCGCCAGTTGTCGGTCTTCAGAATCGTCGCATGATCGCCCTGGGGCCGGGCCATCCTGACGCCCTCCGGCGGCACGTCCTCCAGGTCGTCCTCCGGCGCCTTGGGAAGCGTGATCTTATCCAGCGGATACATGTCGTAGTATTTCTGCGGGACCTGCCAGGGCATGTGCGGACGAAACACGCCGCAGGCGAGGAAGAACGGCTGTTCGTGCTTCTGCTGCAACTGCTCGATCGCCCACGAGACGATGCGGTGGTCGTCCATCGCCTCGTCGTTGACGTCGAGCCGGCCCCAGACAATCCCGCCGGCCCGGCTGTGCGGATCGTTCCGGACGTCTTCGGTCGGCTTCGGGTCTCCGCCTTTTTTGACGTATTCGTTCCATGAGGCGGGATCCTCGTAGCGGCCGTGATAGATCTTCCCGCCGCCGCTGGCCCGGTAGCCGTGCTTCATCAGGTGCTGCGGAAGCGTGACCACCTCCGGCATCGCCGGACGCCACGGCTGCGAGTTGAGGTAAACGCCCGAGGTGGAAGGCCGCACACCCGTCATCAGCGCGGCCCGTGAGGGATTACAGGCCGGCGCCGCACAGTGCGCGTTGGCGAAGAGCACGCCGCGGGCAGCCAGCGCGTCGATGTGCGGCGTGCGGCAATTGGGGTGTCCGTCCAGGCAACTCACCCAGTCGTTCAAGTCATCCACGGCGATAAACAGCACGTTAGGCGCGGCGGCGCCATCGGCGGCTTCGGCCGGACGCCCCACGTTACCGACGACGCCAAGGACGGCGAGAATGCACAGCAGGCGAGACATGGCGAATGCTCCAACCAAGGCATAACCAACGCGGCTCGGCTAAGATCATACTCCGCCCCCGGCCAAAATGCACGCCAGCTAAATTCAGGCAGCGATCTCGGCGCGACGGCTGCGGCGAACGAACAGGCAGCCAGGACGCGATGTGAGGATGCACATCCCCGATTGGAGCGAACGCCGTGTCCGGTATTCTACCTCTTCAGATTCAGCGACTCCTCGCCGGGAGGGAGATCGGCGACTTCCATCGCTGCGGCCTCTAGAGCCAGAGAAGGATCGATTCCGCTGCTCCAGGCCACGATCTGGCATCCCGCGCTCAATGCGGCCCGCACCGGTTGGCAGCGGTTGAGGGAGTTTTCGAGCAAGTCGCGAAGGTGGGCTGCGACGATTGGCAAACTGGGACTGGGCGTCGGCGTGATCGCGGCGTCGGACTCGACGAAGTCGCCGCTCGGATGCGGCGGCGCTGATTCTTCGCCCGCGGGCGGTTCGTATCCATCGTAATCATAGTCGTATTCGTACTCGTAAGCGCCTGCGTCGTCCTCCGCCGGGTCGTACTCATATTCGTAGTCGTACTCGTACTCGTATTCATACTCGTACTCTTCCGGCGCCGAGTCGGCTGAAGCGACACGGTCGTCTTCGATTTCGGCGGCGGGGCGCTCGGTCTCATATTCATACTCGTAGGCGTAGTCGTATTCGTACTCATAGTCGTACTGATACGGTTCGTTCGCATCCTCCTTTGTGACATCTTCGGCCCCGGCGGAGCCGCCAGCGCAGGCTTCGCCGCTGTACGGCTCATAGCCAAATGTCTCCTCGAAATCGCCTCCACAGGCGTCGTACGAGGCGTACTCCTTCGGCTCCTCGATGCCCGCATCGGCGGTCGCGCCCTCAATCCCATAGACTTCCGCGTCGTACACCGGATCATGGTGAGAGAGATAGCGAGTGTCCACGCCGCCGGCCGCGGTTTTGTCTTCCTCAGCGGAGAGCTCTTCAATCGCCAGGAGCGATTCACCGGCGGGAAGGTCCCGCGCATGGGCCAGGTGAACCTCGAAATCCGAACACGGGTCGCAAGGCCAGGCGCCGTAGAGACAGGACTCGTAGGGACAGGTCTGCTCGGCGCAATCGTAATGATCGTCAATTTCTTTCCAGACTGTCCCGTCGCACGCATCCGCCCGGCACTCGTCATAAACCTTCGGCGGACGCGGAACGGCATTCCGCACTCGAACCGCTGCCGCGGGGCGGGCGTCCCTCTTCCCCGTCTCGCCCGCCAGGAGCGTGCCGGAAACCGAGGCCATCAATATCGATAAAGCGAACCAGGTGCGTTTCATTTCATCCTCCGGGACAGTTTTTCATGTGTGACGGGAAAGGACGGCCGTCTTTGAGACACATGGGGCAAGCGCGACTCCGTGACGCGCACCGACTGCCACTCGTATCGGAGGTTGCCGATTGGGGCCATTAGGCAATCGGGCGACGACGGGGGGCCTGCGCAAGAGGCGGCCCGTTTTGCGCGGCAAAGAAACCTAAGCGAAACGTGGCAGAAACGCCGATCGCAACGCCGATGGCGGATGAGCCGCGCCTACGGCGTCCAAGGACGCAGCGGCGAACCCACGTACTTGGCTCGCGGGCGGATGAGGCGGTTGTTCTCGTGCTGCTCCACCACGTGCGCGCTCCAGCCGGTCACGCGGCTGACCACGAACAGCGGCGTGTAGAGGTCGATCGGCAGGCCCAGGTAGAAATAAAGCCGAGCGCTAGGCCAGTCCAGGTTGGGCGGCAGGCCCTTCTCCTCGCGAACGATCCGCTCGATCACCTCGGCTGTCTGCTCCAGGTCTTCATGTCCCGTTTCGCGAGCCAGTTCGGAACAGAGCGGCTTGAGGAACTTCGCCCGCGGATCTCCGGTCTTGTAGACGCGATGGCCGAAGCCCATGATGCGGCGCTTTTGCGCCAGGGCGTCTCGAACCCAAGTCTCGGCTTGCGCGGGGGAGCCGACTTCCTGGAGCACCTCCATCACCCGTTCGTTCGCCCCGCCGTGCAG
>JAHWKS010000665.1 GCA_019347795.1 Planctomycetota bacterium
GGCGGATCTTCCGAGATCACCTGAGCCAACACCTCGGTGTACGATTCACCGGAGAATGGGGGCCAGCCGGTCAACACCGCGTACAAGAGGCCGCCTAACCCGTAAACGTCGGTGTGGGGGCCGATCTTTCCCCAGCGCCGGCTGGCCTGCTCCGGGGCCATAAAGCTGGGCGTGCCCAGCAGCTCGTTGGCCAGAGACAGGCTCGGCTCGTGATCGTCCAGGAGCTTCGCCAGTCCAAAGTCGGAGACGAGAATCCGGCCTTCCGAGTCGATCAGGATATTGCTGGGCTTGAGGTCGCGGTGAATGACCCCCTTGCGGTGCGCGTGGTCGATCGCCTCCGCCACCGTCGCCACCAGGCCGGCGTCGCGAAAGGTCACCGCTTTCGATCGCAGCAGCTCTTCCAGATCGCGGCCCTCGACCAGGTCCATGACCAGGAAATAGCCTTGGTTCGGCGTGCGCCCGATTCCGTGAACATCGACAATGTTGGGATGCCGAAGCTGCGCCACCGACCGCCCTTCGCGCAGGAACCGCTGCACGGCTCGGCCCCGCCGCATGCGGACTCCTTCCAGGATCTTGACCGCCACCGGCTTGTTGAGACTGACCTGGACGGCCCGGTACACCGCGCCCATTCCTCCGGCGCCGATCTTGTGGATCAAGCGGAAGTCGCTGTAGGGCAAGGGGGCCGGATCGTAGTCCAGGTCTTCGTCCCCGGACGCCGGCGAAGACGCTCCCGCGGCCAACGACGCCGTGTGCCATCGCGAGTGAGCGGCCTCCGATGCTTCATCCGACTGCGAGCCGGGAGGGCAGGTGTCGATGTTCGTATCCGTAGCCCCCCGCGTGCTGACCGTCCGCTTATGGGAAAACTCGCTGTCCACCTGGAGGAGCAAGTGGTGCAGTTCTCGGCCGTGGCCGGGAAACCTCGCCACGTAATCGTCCGCGCTGCATCCCTCGCCGCAGCGCGGGCGCAGGCGGAATTCCTCGACGACCAATTCCAACGGCGGCCGATCGGCAGGGCCAAGCTCCGGCCAGCGCTCGACATACTCCTCCAAGAGCATGGGCCGCCAGGCGTCGGCCTCCGCCAACTCACCGTCCGCAGGATCGGAAGGGTCGCCGTCGGAAGCCGACCAGCGATACTCCATGTCCACGACGATCAGCTCCAGGAGCAGCTTGCGTCGCGCAGCTTCGTCGAGGTTTTCGCCGACGAACTCTTCGATTCTTGGAGGGACGCCGGTTCGCCAGGCCTGCTCGAATTTTTCCACGAGCCGGTCGAGTTGGGCCGCATCTTGCGCCAGAGCGGCGCGCGCCTGGTCGTCGGCGAGCGAATCCGCGCTCTCCCACGGCAGCGGCTCCTCCAGGTCTTCGAGCGCCTTGTGGATTTCGAACAACAGCGTCAGTTTCTCGCCGAGCGTCGAAAACCTCGATGCGTAATCCGCCAAAGAAGAAGATTCTCCCGCCCGGCTCCGCAGCCGGAGTTCCGTGTAGACCAACTCCAGCACCACCCGGTCGTCTTCGGCGAGCGGCGGATCGCGCTGGAGAAGCTCTTCAATCGCCACACGATCGCCGAGCCGCCAACGTCTGCGCAACTCGTGCCGCAGCGCGAGCGCATGGTTGCCGACCGCATCGTGAGAAGGATCTTTGGTCATCATGGAAGGGCTCCACCCCAAAACTAACCGGCGCAGCGGGTTGCGTCCGGGCCAAAATGCGAAAGTCCCCAAATGCCCATTTTGAGGGGCGGGAGGGTGCCGCGTCAAGAAGCCGCCGGCATTAGTTTCACCAAGGCTAAAAACAGCCGCCCGCGTGGGCGGGCTTGCTAAAGCCCGCTCTCAAATTCGATGATTTCAAGGATGATCAGTTCGAGCCGCTTGTTCGACAAGCTCCGGGCCCCGTATCTGCCCGGCGAGTCGATCACTCAGACGCGCCACGACTCGCCGGATGACCGGGGTCTTGCCGCACCCAGACGGGCCGGTGAGCAGGGTGCGGTTTGCGTCTGAGGTCATTATCGCCTGTGCAACCGTCCAAGATGACTCTACGGAAAACTCCCAGCCCACCGCCGGACTCGGTCGCCGTGGGCTTTCAGCTCCTTGTATCGCTCGGCGGCAAGGGCCCTCCAATCGTCGAGAAACGCCAAGTTCTCCTCCAGTTCCTCGGCGCCGTCGGGGGCCATCAGAGCCACCGACACCCCCGGATGCGCCAGCACGAAGCGATAGCACTCCGGAGCCGAGGGAGCGACGAAGCCCGGCGGATCATCGGGCGTGTTCTTCAGCAGCGCGCCCCAGCGCGTGCAGGTAAACGTCACGACCGGCAGCCCTTTGCGCTGGGCAAGAGGGAACACGTCCTGCTCCGCTCCTCGATGCGCCGCATTGTAGCGGACCATCAGCAGGTCCAATCGGCCGCTTTGGGCGACCTCGGCGGTGAGCGGCCGTTGATGACTGGTCAGGCCAATGGCGCCCACCACGCCCTCGCGACGAGCCGCTTCTAAGGCTTCGGCCGCCCCACCGTGCGCAGCGATCTCCTCCCATTCCTCCCGATGCTCGACGTAATAGTACGTGACGACGTCGAGCCGCTCCGTGTCCAGCCCCCGAAGCGCCTCGTCTAATTCCCCCTTCGCCTCCGCCGCGGAGCGGGCCTCCAGTTGCACGGCGAGGATCACCTCCCGCCGCCGCGGCCCCAGCCTGCGGATCGCCTCCTGCATTCCATCGGGACGGCCGCACCAGTTCAGGTAGTTCACACCGCGGTCGATCGCCGCCAACACCGCCTCGCACTCGAGGGAGGTGTTGCCGCGGGTGGCCAGCCCCAACCGAGTCACCGGCCCCAGGCCGGAGAGAGTCGCCCGACGCGAGGGAATCTGAGGAGCAAGGACGGGGGCCGGATTGGGACCATAGTGCTCCACCGGGTCTCCATTTTCGTGCCGATAGCCTGAACCGACGCCGAGCGAGTCACTGCCGCTGAGCCTGCGGCCTCGCTTCACTTTCAGTTAGCCAGGCAAGCGTGAATGAAGCGAAGGCGATTTCGCCGTAGTCGTCGCGCTCGTAAAGCAGGCCGATGCGCCCGTCGGGCAACACGGCCAGCGAGCAGTACGCCGACGAACCGGCATAGACCTGCCGGCTCACCGTCCAAGTGCGGCCTTCATCGTAGCTGAGGCGGACGGTCATGTTCGTGCGGCTTCGGGCGGCAGGATTGGCGAAAACGATCCGACTCGGTCCATCGGCGGCCCAACTGTATCGAAGAAGGCTCGCCTGACAGGTCGGCTCGACCAGCGCCTCGTCGGCGATAGGCTCCGTCCAGCTAGCGCCGCCGTCGCGGCTGCGGGCGACCAGCCGGCGACCGGCACGACCCGGCTGACCTCCCGACCGCGCCCAGTGGTTGCGCATGTTGAGTAAGGGAACCGGCTCGTCTTCCTCCAGTGTCTCGACCACCTGGCACTCCTCTACCGGCGTCTGGGGCCGGGGCGCGGGTCTGCCCGCGAGTGTTCAGCAACCGAGTGGGGATGACAGGAGTCGAACCTGCACGGGTTGCCCCACTGGATCCTAAGTCCAGCGCGTCTGCCAATTCCGCCACATCCCCTCTTGGGTGAATTTAGTCGGCCCCCGACACGCGCACAAGCGGCGGGTGCGCCTTCCTTGGACCGGCGGGTGGCGAAGGAAATCGGCGTTTGGCATGATTCGACGTCGCGAAAGTCTACCACGGCTGAATCCCCGCGTGCGGATCACCACTCACGCGGCGCGGAGGAGCACTTCGCCGCGGCCGCCTTCGATCAGGTCGCCGTTATAGAGATCGAACGATGACGTGAGCAAATCATCGGGGACGGAGAAGCCGGTTTCGCGAAGGCGCCGGAGCATCAACGACAGCATCACCGGCCGGCAGCGGCAGGCGTAGCGGAAGCTGGGCAACAGCGGCGGGACGCTGGGGCCGAGAAACGCGAGCGTGCCGCGGCGCATTCCGGCCCCGTGACGCCTGCCGGCTTCGCCGAAGATGAGCACGGCGCCGGCCGCCATGTTGAATCCGGCGAGGTCCCCCGCGTCGCCGCCGACGGCGATCAGCCCGCGCCGCATCGAATGGCCGATCTCGGTTCCCGCATCGCCGCC
>JAHWKS010000666.1 GCA_019347795.1 Planctomycetota bacterium
CGTCACCTCGCGCTTTTCGGAAACCGGCGGAAGGTTCTTCACCAGCAGGTTCGGCAGACCGCTGGAGGTGAACTCGCTCACCGGCGCCATCGTCAGCCCGTACCCGTGCGTGTACTTGAAGTGCCGGTTCACGAACGTCTGGCTCTGCGGGGGCAGGTTGTTCAACTCCAGCTCGCGCGGGGAGACGATCACCTGCCGCTGCGCTCCGTCGATCGTGTAGCGGTCGATGTCCACGTCGGGGAACTCGTAGTACAAGCGGATCTCCTGGAACTGCTGGTAAACCGCCGCCAGCGCGCGGGGGTCCCACAACCGGATCTCGTTGAGCAGCCGGCTGTTGTTCTGAGCGATTTCCCTCGTGAACCGGCCCGTGACGGGAAACTCCTTCTCCTCGACCTTGTCGAGTTGAAATCCCTGCCGCGTAAAGCGGATGTTGTGCGCGATGTAGGGCCGCTCCAGCGTGATCTCGTTCGGCTGCACCCGCAGCCACTGCACCAGCGCTGGCAGGACGACCAGTCCCAGCGCCCAGACTGCGACCGGCGCGGCGACCGAGCCGCTGATGAACAGCGTTCGGCGTCTCTCCAGCCGGCGTTGCAGGGCGCGGAACATTCCGGCCGTAATCCACGCGGCCCCGACCAGCGCCAAGATTGCCGCCAGAACATAATACGCCGGCAGCCGGATCGTCACGTCCGTCCAGCCCGCTCCAAATACGGCGCCCCAGGGGGAATACATCAAGTTGTACACGTTGATCCACTGTCCCCCTGCGAGCGTCAGCGCCAGCACGCCGGCAGGCCAACACCACGCCCAGTTCGGCCGCACGTCCCAGTGGACGACCCGGTTCCAGTCCTCCAGGCGGCGGACGTGGAATTGCCGCTCGCTTCTCGGCACGTGCGGCCGCGCCATGGAGAGCGCGGCGGCGATCCACGCGACGACCGTGAGCGGCAGGATCAGCCAGTACGAGGCTTCGTACATCGGCAGCCGGAACAGATAGAAGCCGACATCCTGGCCGAGAATGGGGTCGGTGACGCCCGTTTCGGCTGCGTGCCGAAATCGCAGGGCCGTATCCCAATTCCCATAGCCCCAAACCGCGCCGATGATCCCGCCCGCCAGCTCCGGCCAGATACGCACGGTAAAGGGGCGTCCGCGGGCAGGCCAAAAGAGCAGCCACACCAGCACGGCTCCGAAGACCGCCGCGGCAGCCGCAAGCCCGATCTTGGTCCAAACGACGGTCCAGAAGCGCCGACTGTAGCCCAGGGCGTCAAACCAGAGCATTTCCGCCAAAAAGCTCAGCAGGCCGAACAAAGCCGCGGTCGCAAGCAACACCGCCGCGCCGGCGAATGCCTGTGCCGGGCTCTTGGCGGAGACGCCTCGCCCGAGGAGGAAGACTCCCAGAACGGCCAACGCAATCAACAGCAGGGCGTACATGACGTCTGCTCCGGAGAAGGATCGGCCTACTTATTCCCGGCGCGCCTATCCGTCACCGAGGAAACTAAGCAGCGCCGCGTGGAATTGCTCCTGCGCCGCCAGATGCGGGATGTGGCCCACGCCGTCCAGTTCGACCAGCTTCGCCCGCGGAATCGCCTTCGCCGCGCGCCGACCGAGCTCCGGGTACCGGCCGAGCCGCGCGGCGACCTGATCGCTGACGCGGTCCTTGCCCAGGGCCGTTCGATCCTCCTGACCGATGACCAAAAGCGCCGGGACCTGGAGCCGCTCGAACTCGTGAACCACCGGCTGCTCGTATATCATCTGCGCCGTCAGGGCCGATGCCCACGCCAGGCCCGGATATTCACCGCCCAACGTCCAGCGGTAGTGGACCTCGACGAACCGCTCGTACTCCGGCTTCCAATCCACGAAGTAGCTCTGGAAATCGCGACGGATGCCGTCTTCCGTCTTCTTGAGGACGCTCTGATAGATCTGCTCGGTAGGCATCCATGGCACGTGGGGGCGATAGTCCTCCAGCCCGATCGGGTTCTCCAGGATCAGGTGCGTCGTCGTCCCCGGGTGCATCAGCGCAAATCGTGCGGCCAACATGCCGCCCATCGAGTGCCCAACGACCGCCGTCTTCTCGACGCCTAATTGTTCCAGCAGCTTCTTCGTGTTGTTTGCCAGCAGGTGGAAGCTGTAGTGCAGATCCGGCTTTGAGGACTTCCCGAAGCCGACCTGATCCGGCACGATCACGCGGTAGCCGGCCTTGGCCAAGGCCTCGATCGTGTCCTCCCAATACGCCCCAAAGAAGTTTTTGCCGTGCATCAACACGACGGCGGCGCCCCTAGATTCGGCGCCGAATCCTTCCGGAGAGACATCCATGTAGGCCATTCGCACGTCCTGATTTTGGATCGTTAGTGGCAGGTAATGGATTTCGTGCGGGTAGCCCCACGTCTCCATGGCGATGCCTAGCGGCTGCGGCTCGTCGGCACTCAAAGCCTCGCGCTCGACTCCTGAGACGGCCGATCCCAGGGTTACCACCAGCATTGAATAGACCGAACGAAGGGTGCTGAACCGCCCTGCTGGGTTGCATCGCCGCAAATCTTGTTGACGGATCAGACGTGTCGTTTTCCGCGAGTTCACGATGCTTCGCCTATTTTTACGAGTAGGTGCGCCAATCCGTGATGACACGCAAAAACAATTCCCGGCAGTGATAATCCTCGGTCCAGGGGAATGCGGCGATACGGAGGGATGGCGGCTCAGCGGGACGATTTAGTTCCGGCAAGCCAAGCGTGCAGCACAACCGGCACGGTGTGGCAGACGTTTTGATTACGCCCTTCTTCAGTGAATTCTGCTGTGATTCACTTCGGCAGCCGCTATGGACCGCCCGGTCCATCGCCAACGACCGTCCCGAGGAGAGATCCTACGATCACTACCTGCCGTCGCTGTACCGTCACCTCCTATCCCTTCGTCAACCGGCGCACCACCAGGGCGAGGCCGTCCAGGCTTCGCTCGAAACACCGCCCGGCGCCGCCTCATTCAAAGAAAGAATTCCGGCAACAGCTCTTCGCCTGGAGCGACAGCGTATTGGTCAAGGTCGGCGACGCCTTCGGCGGCGAGAATGAAGAAGTTGCCCGTGCAGGCGCGGCTGTCACGCACGTGAGCGGCGTCGGCCGTGATCTCGGGCTTCCGGCAGCGGCGGATCGCCTCCTCGCCGCCCAGGCGGCCCCGTCCTTGGTGATGGGACGGAGGTGCGGCGGCAGGGCGACTTCGTAGAGGGGCCGGCGGTAGTCCCGCTCCGGTACTCGCACTGATCGGGTATCTGCCATCGGCGGCTGCGCCAAGAGACCGAAGCTTCACTTCTCCTTCAGCCGGTCCCAGTTAATCTTCTCCAGCTCGCGAGCGTCCTTCTTCGCCGCATCGGCTCTCTTTTGCCCCCTCGGGGACCTCGATCCTGCCGATTTGCGCCGCCGCCTCAATGGGTATGCGGGCGAAGAAGTACTCGAAGGCGATCCACGCGTCACGGACGCGCGTCCAGGATCCGTGTCCGGCCAAGAGGCTACCGAGCCGCTGGGAGTGGCGCTCGGTGGTCGCCGCCTCTGCCTCAAGCTTTCGGGCCTCCCTGCGCGCCCGGTTGCGGGCCTTGAGAAGGTCGGCGTGGGCCTCTGCGTCCCACCGAATGTCCAGGAACTTGGCAATGTTCTCCAGCCGCGCCTTGAGGATCTGCTCACGAATCAGACCCAAGTTGGCAATCTTCGTGGCCACTTCGGCCATATTCGTGGCGATGTCGGCCTTGGTCGCGGCCACGTTTCGCTGCGATTCAACGAGCTTGAGAAAATCGCCAAACTCCATCTCGCCACCTTTCGTGCGGGGAGCCGGATCGTTCCGTTAATTGCTATGACCAAACGCCTGCGAAACACGACAAAGTTTCTTGGCCGCTAAATCCATTCCTTGATTGACTTCCATGCGTCCCGGAAAATTCCGCGCTCGCCGCCCCGGTTCGCCGAGCAAGCCTTGGGAGCATGGCGGCGGCGACTGGACAGCCGCGGCGCCGCAGTCCGCATGGAACACCGCTTCTTCGGCTTCGGCAACGTCGCCGTCGCCCGCGTGTCGCCGACGTCGATCCGAAGTGCTGTCGCTATATCTATATAGAT
>JAHWKS010000667.1 GCA_019347795.1 Planctomycetota bacterium
CCCACCCGGCCGCTACCGCGTCCGACCTCCCCACAGGGGAGGTGAAGGCTATTTACTCGAACGGTCCTAAATCAACTCTTCGATCGGCTTGCCGTCTTCGATCATATAGACGGGTCGGCCGGAGGGGCTGACGTACTGCAGGTCCTGCTCGATTCCCAGGACATGGAACACGGTGGCCATCAGGTCCTGCGGCGAGACCGGGCTCGTTTGCGGAACATCGACTTTCGGCGCCGATTCGCCCACCACTTGGCCCATCCGCAGGCCGCCGCCGGCCAGCGCCAACGTGGAAAGCGGCGCCCAGTGATCGCGGCCGGCGCGGCGATTCACGCGCGGCGTGCGGCCGAATTCGCCGGTGATCACCAGCAGCACGTCATCCGTCAGGCCGCGGTCCTCGATGTCGTCGAGGAACTCCCCCACCGCTTGATCCAGCTCCGGCGCTCGGCGCTTGAGACTCTGCTCGATGTTGCCGTGCATATCCCAGCCGCCGTAGTGGATCGTCACGAAGCCGACGCCCGCTTCGCACAGCCGCCGGGCCGTGAGGAGCTGCTCGCCCAATCGCCGGCCGTACTTCTCCACCAGCTTCGGATCTTCCTGCTTCAGATCGAAGGCTTCGGCGGCGCTGCCGAACACTAGATCGAACGACTGCTGCTCGAACTGATCCATCCCCCCGACGAGGCCGCCGTAATCGACATCCCGATTCAGGGTATCGAGGGCGCCGAGCAACTCGCGGCGATTCTCCAAGCGCTCCGAGGGCACGGACATGCTCATGTTCTTGCGGGCCTGGCCGTTCTGATCGAACGGGGCGTACGCCGGGCCGAGGAACGCCGGACCGTCGGCGACGACGCGGCGAAGGCGGACGTCGGTGGGCGCCCCCGTGACGGGATGATTCGCCCCGCGACGACGCGAAAGAATCGAGCCGATCGAAGGCCGGCCCGGCACGCCGCCGTTGTCGGCCTGCCGATTATCGTAACCGGTCATCACCCAATGCGTCCCGCCCTGGTGGCCGCTGTTGCGATGGGCGAACGAGCGCACGAGCGCCATCTTGTCCGCTCGGGCAGCCATCTCCGGAAACGTGCCGCCCAGCGTCACCCCGGGCAAAGGAGTCGGACACTCACCGGTGACGCTGCGGTACTCGACCGGGGCGGTCATCTTCGGGTCGAACGTCTCAACATGCGTCGGTCCCCCCGCAAGCCAGAGCCACACCACCGATGTGTTCTTCACCGGCCGGCCCTGTGAGGCGGCGTGCGACCGCGCCCGCAGCAGATCAGGCAGGGCCAAGGCGCTCCCTCCGAGCGCCCCCACCTTCAAAAAATCCCGGCGGCTGCTTCCTTCACAGTTGCCTCGACGACGTCCGAACGTGAGTTGCAACATGATGCGTCTCCTTTTTTCGCAAATGCGGAGCGCGGATACCGGTGATTCACCCGAAATTTTACATCAATCGCGGCTTATCGGTCAACGAAAATCGGGGGGAATTCTCCCACAGCGTGCAACTTTAGCGCGATTAGGAATTGGCCGGAGATCGCAGGTCTTGCGAAATGCGCCGTCGACACAACATGCTATCTAACCGCCCGCAAGAACATTTTTCCGCGACAGGAAATCGCTCATGGACATTCTCATTCGCCATGCGGAGCCGGGCGACTACGAGGCGGTTCACAAGTTGTACAGCGGCCCGAGGGCGGTTCACGGCACTTTGCAACTGCCCTACCCTTCGCAGGAGCTGTGGCGAAAGCGCCTTGCCGAGCCGCCGGAGAACCTGCACTCGCTGGTGGCCGTGGCGGATGAGGAAGTGGTCGGGCAACTGGCCTTGTTCGTCAACAACAACTCCCCGCGCCGAAGCCACTCCGGGTTCTTAGGCATGGCGGTCCGCGATGATTGGCAAGGAAAAGGCGTGGGGACCGCCCTGCTGGCGGCCGTGGTGGACCTTTCCGACAACTGGTTGAATCTGCTGCGGCTGGAGCTGACCGTGTTTGTCGATAACGAGCCGGGTGTGCGACTCTACAAAAGGTTCGGCTTTGAAGTCGAGGGAATCCATCGTCTGTACGCCCTCCGCGACGGCGACTTTGTAGACGCCTACGCCATGGCCCGCCTCCATCCCCGCTCCCCGAAAGCCGCCGCCGCAGCGAGTTGAGCGGTCTGGGCGGTTTGAGACGAGGGAGGTGGACGCCTACAACGAAGCATGACGATCCATCGCGGGGACGTGATGCTGGTGACCGTAAAAACTGCAAACGGACCGGTCGGCGCCCGTTAAACGGGATCGGTCGCGCCACATCCATGACGGCGCGCTTACACTATCGATTAGCTCTTAGCGGCCGCAGGAGGGTTTTCGGTTCGGCAAGCCCAGCCGAATGCGTTAGAATGGCTGGCTGAATACTTTCCTTCATTCCTCCCGGTCCGCGATGAATGCTTTGCCGCAAGATGCATGGGATCGCCGGCTCGCGGCGCCGATGTTCGCCGTGACCGTGGTGTTTCTGGCGCTGTTGGGCGCGGCGGCGGAGTGGATTCGTCTGCAGGAGGGGGCGGCGCTGCCGGCGATGCTCGTGTGGCTGCTGATCGGGACCTATCTGCTGTTCGTCGCGGAAGTCGTCTTCCATTTCCTGCGGCGCGATCCGCATTGCCGGGCTCGCATCTGGTGTTGCCTGCTGCCGCCGCTGCGGCTGTGCAGCCGCGATCATGCCTCGCAAAAAACGCTGTGGGTCCCGTTCCGCGGCTGGGTGGCGCCCCAGGCGCGGCTGGTGGCGGAGCTGGAGCGGGCGTTCAGCGTGCCGATGATCCTGATCGCGCTGATGATCCTGCCTTTGTTGGCGGTCGAGCAGTTCTGGGCCGGCGCCATGGAGCAGTACGGCGGGCTGCGCGTCTTCATCGGCGTGGCGACGTGCGTCATCTGGCTGGCGTTCACGCTCGAGTTCTTCGTGATGATCGCCGTGGTGGAGAAAAAGCTCGACTACTGCAAACGCCACTGGATGGACATCGTCGTGATTTGCCTCCCCTTCGTCGCCTTCCTGCGGTTCCTGCGGGTCGGGCAGGCGCTCCGGCTGCACCAGGTTTCCAAGCTGAGCCGGGCCTACCGGCTGCGCGGCGTCTCGATGCGGCTGTGGCGATCGATCCTCGTTTTGGACCTGATCGCCCGGCTGGTGCGGGTGCGTCCCGAAAAGCAGTTGGCCAAGCTGCAGCAGGTGATCGAGGACAAGGAGCTGGAGCTGGACCTGCTTCGCGAGCGCGTCCGCCAGTTGGAAACGGAAATCGCCGCTGCTCAGGCGAAAGAGCTTTCGCTCAGCGAGGCAGGCGAATAAGCGGGCCCGCTATAACCGGCGTCACACTCATAACCGGCGACTGCATCACGTTCGCCTGCTCCCAAACTGCAACCTACGCTTTTGTAGGCCGACAGTCTCTTTCCGGGGGAGTTGGGGCGTGGATGCGACTTCATTGTTTCTCGCAGGTTTCGCCTGCGGCGCCATATTGCTGTGCGTCGGTTTCGTCGGCGGGATGCGGTACGGACGCCGCGGGGGCGACTTGCCGGCCGCCGCCGAGGCGGAACGCGTGCAGGAGTGGGTCGCAGACCTGACCCGCTGGACCTCCAATTTCCACCAGGAGGTGGCCGACTATCAGCACGAGATGGAAGGCCTGGCGGAGCAGGCTCATGACATCGGCGGCGCCGCGGAGTCGCCGCGGCCCAGCGCGGTGCTGGAGCTGCTCTCGCAGATCGTCGCGGCCAACGAGCGCCTGCAGAACCGCGTGAACGAAGCCGAGCACCGCCTCAACCGGCAGTCGGAGGAGCTTCAGGAATACCTTTCCGAAGCCCGCACGGACGGTCTCACGAATCTCCCCAATCGCCGCGCGCTGGACGAAGAGCTGAACCGCCGCATCGCCGAGTGGCGCCGGTACCGGACGCCGTTCTCGCTGGCGCTGTTGGACATCGATCATTTCAAGAAGATCAATGACCGCTTCGGCCATCCGGCGGGAGATCGCGTGCTGCACGACGTGGCCGCGGCTTTGCGGGCGGCGATGCGGGATGCGGACCTGGTGGCCCGCTTCGGCGGAGAGGAGTTCGCCATCGTGATGCCGGCCACCACC
>JAHWKS010000668.1 GCA_019347795.1 Planctomycetota bacterium
GCGCTTGAGCCCGCGCGAAAGGTTGCTCTCGATCTCGGCGTCGTGCCAGATCGGGGCGGAGGACGCCTTCGCCGTCCACGAACACGCCGCCGGGGAACGGCTCCACGGCGCCGGGACCGCCGACCGTGTCCCAAGTGTCCGGGGCGACGGTCAGCTCGATCAGATTGATGAGCGAGTCGAAGTCGGCCAGGGCCGCCCCGCCGCGTCCGAAGAAGCGATCGACCGGCTGAGCCGCCACGCCATTGAGGGCCGCGGTGCGGGCGAGATCATCGCCGATCATCCCCGCCGTTGCCAGCGAGGGCCGCCGCGCGCCAGCCGCCGCCTGGGCAATGGCGATCTGAGTGAGAATTCGATCCCGCGTCGCAGCGTCGGGAGCGCCCAAGGCAAGTCTTTGGGCCGGACCGAACTCGCCCGCCGCCAGGCGCCGCCGGACCTCGGCGCCGATGTCCGCGGGCGGACCGACCTGCGCGAGAGCGCCGGCCGGAAGGAGAAGAAGCATCGCAAAGACGACGGCCGACCGGCAATTCATGGTGCATACTCCTAGCGGCGAATTTTGCCCCGGCGCACAAGAGGCGCCATTGGTTTAGAGTTGCATGCGGCGCGCTGCAATGTCAAGCATTTTTATTTCCCGCGCCGTCGCTAGAATATCTGACGATCGCTGCACATCGTGCTATTTCACCCGGTTGGACGATGGGAAACCGCTGGTACACGGGGGTTGTGCTGCTATTCTGGCTGGCGTCGATGAGCTGGCTGGTGGTGGCCAAGGTATTGCCGCCGCTGGTCGGAGGGCAAAGGCCGGATTACCGCGCGACGCTGGCCGAGGCGCCGAAGTCGCCGCCTCCGGTCGTGTGGCGAGTGCTGTGGGACGAGGAGGCGATCGGGTTCGCCGCTACCCGCGTCCGCCCGGCGCCGGGGGGCAGGGCGGAGATGCGGAGCCTGGTGCGGTTCGAGCAGCTCGACGTGAAGAAGGTCCTCAAGCAAATGCTCGGCGCCCTCTCGGTCCTCCTGCCTTCGCTCGGCGGCGAAGACCTGCGACTCGAGATGACCGTCGCCAGCCGCCTGCACTTCGACTCGCAGCAGGCGCTGGAAACGCTGGAAACGTCGATCGCCGTCGCCGAGATGCCGCACGTGCTGAACCTGCGCGGCGAAGTTCGCGACGGCAACGTGCTCGATGTGCTCGTCTTCTCCGGAGACGCCTATCGAAGCAATCCGCAGGAGCAAGCAAACGTGCTGCTTCGGCGCCAGCTTCAACTGCCGCGGGACGCGCTGGTGGGCGATCCCTTCACTCCCAGCAGCGACCTGCGGAACCTGGAAGTCGGACAGACGTGGACGATGCCGGTCTATCGTCCCTTTCCGCCGAATAGCCCCGTGCAGATCATCGAGGCCAAGGCCGAGCGGCTGGAGCTGATCTACTGGGACCGCGATCCCGTGGAGGTGATGGTGGTCGCCTATCGCAGCGATGCGGGCTCGGGCCTGGCCGCCACGCGAGAGCCGATCGGCCGCGTGTGGGTTCGTCCCGACGGGGTGGTGGTGCGGCAGGAGATGCTCGTGTCCAATCTTCACCTCGTGTTTGAGCGGATGACGGAGGAGCAGGCCGCGGAGCACGTCGCCTGGCTGGAGGACGAGCGGTTCCTTCCGCTGCTGCCGGGAGCAGAGCCGTAGCATGATTGAGCTGATCGACGTGACGCGCAAGTACGGCGAGAAGACGGCCGTCGATAACTTGAGCCTCGCGATTCCGCAGGGGGAGCTGTTCGCCTTCCTGGGCCCCAACGGCGCCGGCAAGACGACCACGATCAAGATGCTGGTCGGCCTGCTCCGACCCACCGCGGGGACGGTGCGGGTGGCGGGGATCGACGTGGTCGCTCAGCCCCGGGAGGCGAACCGGCACGTGGCGTATGTGCCCGACGAGCCGCACCTTTACGATAAGCTGACCGGCCGCGAGTTCCTCGAATTCATCGCCGAGGCGTACGGGATGTCGGCGCCCGACGCCGCCGCGGGCATGCAGGAACAGATCGAGACCTTCGGCCTGGGCACGTTCGTGGATCAGCTCGGCGAGAGCTATTCACACGGCATGAAGCAGCGGCTGGTGTTCGCCGCGGCCCTGTTGCATCGACCGCAGGTGCTGATCGTGGACGAGCCGATGGTCGGCTTGGACCCGCGCAGCATGCGGATGGTGAAGGACCTGCTCCGCGAGCGTGCCCGCGGGGGAATGACGATTTTCATGTCCACGCACACCCTCGCGGTCGCCGAGGAAATCGCCGACCGAATCGGCGTGGTGAACCACGGGCGAATGGCCTTCCTCGGAACCGTCGCCGAGCTGCAGGAGCATCTCGCCCTGCACGAGCGGTCGCTCGAAGACCTCTATCTGACGCTGACGGAGGAGTAGAACGACTCTTCGAGTCGTTTCTTCACGACGCAAATCCTGCCCGACACAGAGTCTCATGCTGCTCCCAATCGCGAAGCGGCTTGACTTGCAGTAAGATTCCGTGCATCGCCCCTTCATGCTGAGTTAACCGGAGTTGCATCGTTCATGACGGATTACCTGGAAACGATTGGGCGTTTGCTTCTGGCGACCGCGTGCGGCGCGGCGATTGGCTGGGAGCGGGAATGGAGCCGCAAATCGGCTGGGCTGCGCACGCACATGCTGGTGGCCGTCGGCGCCGCGGCTTTCATGCTCGGGGCTGTTCGCTTCACCGAATCTCCTCCGCCGGGCGCCAGCGGCAACTTGGACCTGGACCCGACGCGCGTGATTCAGGGAATCGTGGGCGGCATCGGTTTTCTCGGCGCCGGGGCGATCCTGCACAGCCGCGGATCGGTCAAGGGACTCACCACGGCGGCCGGCATTTGGCTCATGGGCGCCGTGGGCGTCGCCTGCGGCCTGGGATATTACGATCTGGCGATCGGCACCTCCGTCCTGGGGTTCGTCATCATCGGATTTCTGGGCTTTCTGAGCGACAGGATATGGGACCATCGGGAAAAGGAAGAGCACCCGGAATGACCCCACTCGTCCGACTACGGCGATTACCGCCTGGTCACGAACGCCAGTTGGGAGTTCCTCTTGGACGTCGAGGACAACCTAAGCCTCAAGCTGGGCGGCATCGACCGCTACGACAGCACGCCTCACGGCCGCGAGCCGAACGACCCTCGACTACTCACTCCTGCTGTTGTGGAAGCACTGAGAAAGGGCCCGGTCCGCAGCGGGATTCTCCGCCCAGCGGCGGACGTCGAGGGAGAGGGAGGCGCGATGGCTTTTGGAGATCGCGCGCACGTCGCCCCAGGCGGTTAGGAGCGCCTCCACCACGTCCGCATCCCATTGCGAGCCGGCGCCTTCGCGGAAGATCTGCAGGATCTTCTCTTCCGGCATTCCTTTGCGGTACGGGCGATCGCTCGACATGGCGTCGTAGGCGTCGGCCACCGCGCAGATGCGGGCCATGAGTGGAATCTCCTCCCCCGCCAGGCCGTGCGGATATCCGCCGCCGTTCCATTGCTCGTGATGGTGCAGCACGACCGGCAGCACGTTCTCGAGCTGCCTGATATCGCGCAGAATGTTGTGGCCCAACTCGGGGTGCTTCTTGATGTGCTCGAACTCTTCGTCGGTCAGCCGGCCGGGCTTGCGGAGAATGCTGTCGGGAACGCCGATCTTGCCGATGTCGTGCACGAGTGAAGCCATGTACATCGTCTGCACGAGCTTGTTGTCGCAGCCCATTTGCTGCGCCAGCCGCACCGAGACGCGGGCCACGCGGTCGCTGTGCCCGCAGGTGTACGGGTCCTTGGCGTCGATGGCGGCGGTGAGCGCCCAGACCACGCTGGCCAGGAACTCATTCTGCTGGCGGTAGAGATCAATATTCGCTCCGTGAATCCCCAGGATAGCGCTCACCGAGCTGAGGAGGCTCGCCTCCACGGTACCGAACTCGGCCCCCTCGCGGTGATTCACGGCCGCGAACCAGCCAAACAGTCGCTCCCCTTCGCTCAGCGGTGTAATGATCACTTCGCGCAGCGCGGGAAATCGCCAGCCGGCTTGCGAGGTGACGTTGCGGTTGGCAACCAGTGGACTGCTCCGGGGGCC
>JAHWKS010000669.1 GCA_019347795.1 Planctomycetota bacterium
AGCCCCACCAGGCAGCCGATCAATCGCAGCGGGATGCGGTTACTCACGTTCGGCCTCCTTGCTCGTTTCGGCATCGGCCGATTGCGGCGCCGCGTTTTCGCCTTCTGGTTGCTCCCCGAATCCCGGCAGCGAGGCCTCTTTGAACGGGAAACCTCGCTCCAGCAGGATCTCCGTAGCGCGAGCGACGGGAATGCGGGCGAGATTCTCGTCGTCGTCCTGCCATTGATACTCACCAAGCACTTGCTCCTCCCAAGCGTGCAATCGCTTGAGCTGCGCCGGCTGGTCGAACTCCACCGGCGGCCGCTCCGCCCGCCGCCATGCCGGCGGGGCCTCTTGAGGCGGCTCGATCAGCGACCGCTGCAGGTACGGCAGAAATCCCATCGCGCCGGCCACCACCGCGGCGAGAATTCCCCCGACGATCAGCACGCCGCGCACGGTAACCTGGTCCGCCTCGTGGGTCGGCTGCGCCTCATCGTGATTGCCCGCGCCGTGCGGCGCCTGGGGCTCCGAACTCATCGCTTATCCTTTCTTCTTTCCGTGCTTGCCGCGATGGCGGTGCGACTCGGGCGCCGGCGGCGTCAGTCGCCAGCAAAACACCCCCAGCCACACGCCGCCGATCCCCAGCCACGCCGCAACGTCGAGCAAGATTCCACTCCAGCCATGCCCGTGGAAGGACGGCGCCACGACCCACAACAGGTCGAGCATCCGCATCACCAACAAGCCCCCCGCCACCAGCAGGATGATCCGCGGATTTCGCTTCACGTCCCGCGAAAGGAGCAGTAAAAACGGCAGGGCGAAGTGCAACAGCGCGACCAGCACGATCACCCACTGCCAGCCGTGCTGGCTGCGGTCGAGGTACCACGTCGCCTCCTCCGGCAGGTTGCCCGACCAGATGATCAGGAACTGCGAGAAGGAGAAGTACGCCCACACCATGATAAAGGCCAGGAGCAGATTGCCCAGGTCGTTGAATACGTCGGCGGCGCGGCGATCCTCGGCCGCCCGGGAAGGCGCCAAGGCGGCCAGGAACGCGACCGAGAGCGCCATCGCCGCCACCGCCGCTCCGGCGACGTAGAGGGCGCCGTACATGGTGGAGTACCAGTGCGGATCGAGCGACATCGCCCAATCGATCGAGGCGAAGCTCACGGCCAGGATCACCACCGCCAGGCTCAGGGCGCTGGCCCGCCGCGCGCCGCGACGGGCGATCGCCGCCGCAATCAGCCACAGCACGAAGTACAGCGCCGCCCTAGCGAGGAAGAACGGCGTGTTCAGATAGGCGAGCTTCGGCGCCAGGATCGGATCGGCCGCGGCGTCCTGGTGGGCCCACTCGTAGAGCCGGCCGATGCCGAATGCCAGCGGCACGAACAACACCGCCGCCAGCAGGATGGTGCCCATTCCCGCGTGCAGGAAGGGCCGGATTGAATTGCCCCAGTGGCCCCCCGTCAAGTTGTGCAAGAGCGCCAGCCCGACGCATCCCATGGAGGCGACCCACCAGAACAAGAACCCGAACAGGTAAGCCTGGAAGAAAGTCTCGAGGCTGAACAGCAACAGCCCCGCCGCAAAGCACACGATCAGCAGCACGGCCCCGGCCGCGAGCGAGAAACCCGCCACGCCGCGCGACGGCGGGCGCCAGGATTCCAGCGGGTTGGCGTGGGACGCGGCGGTCATGGCGCCTCGTTGAGCTTCTCCACGTCCCCCGGAGACAACTCCTCCTGGGGAACGTGCTGACTGAACTGCAAAACGCGGATGTACGCCGCGATCGCCCAGCGGTCCTCCGGCGGAACCTGCGCGGCGTAATCGTACATCCGGCCGAAGCCGTGGGTGATCACATCGAAGTAATGGCCGACCGGCGCCGAGCGGAGCCGGTCGATATGAAACGAAGGAGGCGGCGGAAAGCCGCGCTGCACCACCATCCCGCGACCGTGGCCGGTTTGATCGTGGCAGGGAGCGCAGAAGATGTTGTATCGCTCCCGCCCCCGCTCCAGCACCGCTGCCGGCGACGCGAAGTGCTCCTCCAGCGCCCGGGGGAATGTCTCCGCCAGCTCGCCGTCCACTCGTCCCGTGGAGAAATGCCTGTCGGCGAATAACTGACCGCGGGCGATGGCGCCCACCGGCGGATGCCGCGATGCGGCGCCGTCGTCAAAGAATGCGCTCGGCTCGAGCGGCTCATATCGCGGCTGATCGGCCATGTCTTGCTTACAGCCGGCGAGGAGCAGTAATGCCGCAAGCAATACATTACACCTCCGGGACATCGATCACCTCCGTCGGCTCGAGGCTTTCGAGGAACTGCCGCACCGCCTCGGTTTCGAAGCGGGGGTCGGTCGCCCGGATGAAGAGAAAGAAGCAGTCCCGCGAGGCGCGGTCGAACTGCGGGATCGCGAAGAGGGGGTGGTTGGGCGTCGGCAGCCCGTTGAGAGCCAACATTCCCAGCACGCCGAACAGCGCCGCGCCCAGCACCGTGCACTCGAACGTGATCGGCATGAAAGCGGGCCAACTGTGGTACGGCCGGCCGCCCACGTTGATCGGGTAGTCGATTACCGCCGTGTAATACTGCAGGAAATAGCCCAGCAGCCCTCCCAGCACGCCGCCGGCCAGCACGACCAGCGGGAGCGCGGTGCGCGTCATCCCCAGCGCCTCCGCCAGTCCATGAACGGGAAAGGGGGCGTAGGCGTCGGTCTTGCGATAGCCGGCCTCGCGCGTTCGCTGAGCGGCGGCGATCAGCCGATCCGCCGAGGTGAACTCCGCCAGCATGCCATAGAGTCTGAGGTCTTCCATTATTCCGACTCGCGATGCGCCTCCTCCGCCACCAGCTCCCGGACCTCAAAAATGGAGATCATGGGCAAGAGACGCACGAAGAGGAACAACAACGACAGAAACAACCCGATCGTACCGATGTACAAAGACCAGTCCCAAAACGTCGGATAGTACATACCCCATGACGACGGAAGGTAATCCCGGTGCAGGCTCACCGATACAATCACAAACCGCTCCAGCCACATACCGATGTTAATGATTATCGACAAAATCCAGAGGGCGATCGGACTGGAACGAACCGCCTGCGACCACAAGAGTTGAGGGATCGCAATGTTGGTGATGATCAACGCCCAATAACACCAGGCATAGGGTCCCATGATGCGGTTGATCATCATGTATTGCTCATACTGATTGCTGCTGTACCAGACGATAAAGACTTCCATCAGGTAGCCGTACGCGACAACCAGCCCGGCGGTGAGCATCACCTTTCCCATGTTGTCCAAGTGCCGGGAGGTCACGAGGCCCTGCAAACCGTAAGCCCAACGCAACGGAATGGCCAGCGTCAGCACCATGGCGAAGCCGGAGAAGATGGCGCCGGCCACGAAGTAGGGCGGGAAGATCGTCGCGTGCCAGCCGGGGACGATGCCCGCGGCGAAGTCGAAGCTCACGATCGTGTGCACCGAAACCACCAGCGGCGTCGCCAGACCCGCCAGCAGCAGGTACGCGCGTTGATAGCGCAGCCAGTGCCGGGCCGAGTTCCGCCACCCCATCGCCAGAATGCCGTACACCACCGCCGCGAAGCGGTTCCGGGTGCGATCCCGCAGCGTGGCCAGGTCGGGGATCAGGCCGACATACCAAAACAACAGCGAGACCGTCCCGTAGGTGCCGACCGCGAAGAAATCCCACATCAGCGGGCTGCGGAACTGCGGCCACACGCCCAACGTGCTGGGATAGGGAACCAGGTAGTAGAAGTAGCCCGGCCGGCCCAGGTGCAACAGCGGATAGAGCAGTGCGCACGAAACCGCAAAGAGCGTCATCGCTTCTGCAAAGCGGTTGATCGAGGTCCGCCAATCCTGCCGCAATAGCAAGAGGATCGCCGAGATCAACGTTCCCGCGTGGCCGATGCCAATCCACCACACGAAGTTAATGATCGCAAAGCCCCAACCGACCGGGATGTTCAATCCCCAGATTCCCGTGCCGTAGGCGAACAGCATCGCGATGGACCATAACATGACCATCACGAGCATGAACGAAATGCCGAACCCGATCCACCACCCGAGGTGCGTCCCGGGCGTCA
>JAHWKS010000670.1 GCA_019347795.1 Planctomycetota bacterium
ATGCGGAGAACATGGGGCAATTCGAGCGGACGCTGATCATCGTGGACGAGGGCGCCGAGGTGCACTACGTGGAAGGCTGCACGGCTCCCATGTATACGACCGAGAGCCTGCACTCGGCGGTGGTCGAGATCATCGTCAAGCGCGGCGCCCGCTGCCGCTACACCACCATCCAGAACTGGGCCAACAACATCTACAACCTGGTCACCAAGCGCGCCATGGCCTACGGCGACGCCACCATGGAGTGGATCGACGGCAACCTCGGCAGCCGGCTGACCATGAAGTACCCCTCGGTCTACATGATGGAGCCGGGAGCGCGGGGCGAAGTCCTATCGATCGCCTTCGCGTCCAAAGGTCAGCACCAGGACGCCGGCGCCAAGCTGGTCCACGCCGCGCCCCACACCACCGGCCAGATCATCTCCAAGTCGATCTCCAAGAACGGCGGCCGCAGCAGCTACCGCGGCCTGGTGCGGGTGGAGAACGGCGCCAAGAAATCGCGCTCCAACGTGGTCTGCGACGCCTTGATCCTCGACCCGCAAAGCCAGAGCGACACCTACCCGTACATCGAGATCCTCGAGCAGGACGTTTCAGTCGGCCACGAGGCGAGCGTCTCCCGCATCGGCGAGGAGCAGCTCTTTTACCTCACCAGCCGAGGCCTGAGCGAGGCGGAGGCGAGCACGATGATCGTTAACGGCTTCATCGAGCCGCTGGTGAAAGAGCTGCCGATGGAGTACGCCGTCGAGATGAACCGCCTCATCCAATTGCAGATGGAAGGCTCCGTCGGGTAATCAAATCGCGGAATGCGGAGTGAAAGGAGCGGAGGGCGACAAAACCAAAAACACCCTCGCGCCCACGCTTGCGGTTTCGCGCCCGAAGCGCCCTCCTCGACGCATTCCGCCATCCGCATTCCGAATTCCGCATTTAAGTAAACCATGCCCACTCTTGCTGAACCTGGCTTCACGCAAGCCGCGTTCGACGCCTTTCTCCATTCGCGCGACGAGCCGGACTGGCTGCTGGACATGCGCAGCGCCGCCTGGCGGCGGTTCTGCGAGATGGACTGGCCCGCCCGCAATGAAGAAGAATGGCGGCGGACCGACATCCGCCTGTTCAAGCTCGGCGCCTTTCACCTTCCTTCCGATCCCGCCGGCGAGCCGCAGTTCCAACCCGGCCTGCTGCACGAAGGCGTGCAGGTCGGCGGCCAGCTTTGCGCCGTCGATAGCCGCACCACCGACTCGCAGCTTGCCGACAGGTGGGCCAAGAAGGGCGTGATCTTCGGCCCGCTGGGGAAGATGGCCCGCGAGCACGGCGACCTGGTGCGCCGACATTTGTTCCACGTTGTCGATCCAGAGTACGACCGCTTCGCCGCGCTCCACGCGGCGTGCTGGAGCGGCGGACAGTTGCTCTACGTCCCGCGGAATGTGACGCTCGACGAGCCGCTCTACGTGCACTCGCTCATCGGCGAAGGGGGCGCCGACTTCGGGCACACGCTGGTGATTCTCGAGGAAGGCGCCGAGGCGACCCTCCTTACCGAGATGTCGAGCCAGGCGCCGGCCGCGCCCGGCTTGCACTGCGGGGCCACTGAGTTGATCCTCGGTCCCCGCTCGCGGCTCCGCTATGTCGGCCTGCAGAACTGGGGGAGCGGCGTGTGGCACTTCGCCCACCAGCGGGCGCTTTTGCACCAGGACGCTTCGCTCCAGTGGACGCTGGGCGCCTTGGGCGGCCGGCTCGCGAAGGTGAACCAGGCAGTCTCGCTGATCGGCGCCGGCGCCGAGTCGCAGGTGAACGGCGTGATGTTCACCGAGGGGAAGCAGCACCTTTCCTACCACACCTTGCAGCATCACGAGGCGCCGAGCTGCCGCAGCGACTTCCTGTACAAGACGGCGCTGCAGGACCGCTCGCACACGGTGTGGCGAGGGATGATCCGCGTCGATCGCGGCGCCCAGAAGACCGACGGCTATCAACGGAACGACAACCTGATCCTTTCGGAGCACGCCCGGGCCGATTCGATTCCCGGGTTGGAGATCGAGGCCGACGACGTTCGCTGCACGCACGGCTCCACGAGCGGTCGGGTGGACGAGGAGCTGATCTTCTACGCCCGCTGCCGCGGCTTCACCCGCAACGAGGCGATCCGCGCGATCGTGATCGGCTTCTTTCAGCAGGTGTTCGACCGCGTCACGATCGAAAGCGTCCGCGACGCCCTCAGCCAGGCCATCGCCCAGCGCGTGCGAGAGTACAAGTAACTGCCATGTCCGACTGGATCAAAGTCGCCCGCGCCTCCGACATTCCCGACCCCGGCAAAGAGACGCTGGAGGTGGCGGACACAATGGTGGTGCTCGTTCACGCCGGCGGCGCCTTCCACTGCATTGACGACGTCTGCACGCACGACGGCGGCCCGCTCGGGGACGGCCCCTTGGACGGCTGCCAGATCATTTGCCCCCGGCACGGCGCCCGCTTCGACGTCCGCACCGGCAAGGCCCTCACCATGCCCGCCACGGTGAACGTGCAGGCGCATGAGGTCAAGGTCGAGGGGGACGACGTTTTCGTCCGGTTGAACGAGAACGGCGGGTGACGGACAATCGAAGTTGAACAAAGCACGGGGCCACGAATAAGGAGCCGATCATGCCGCTGACCGAAGACCAGGTGCGCGAAGAGCTGAAGAAAGTCATCGATCCCGAGTTGTTTGTCAACATCGTGGATTTGGGCTTGATTTACGTCGTGGACATCGCCGGCCGCGACGGCGAGGAAGGCAAGTACGACGTCTCGATCGACATGACGATGACCAGCCCCATGTGCCCGGCCGGTCCGCAGTTGATCGGCCAAAGCAAGCAGGTGGTGAGCCAGATCGAGGGGGTGGAGAACGTCGAGGTTAAGATCGTGATGGACCCGCCCTGGACCCCCGACCGCATGACCGAAGACGCCCGCGATCAGCTCGGGATTTTCTAAAACCGGCGAATTACTTTCGCAGTTGGACGACGAACACCGAGGTCATCGCTCCGACCGGCGTGACTCCCAGCACGACGCTGTGTCCTTCGGGGGCGGTGATGGTGGTGTTGATATCCGCCAGCCGCTCATTATTTTCCTGCTCACGGGCCTGGATGTCGATCTGCAAGAGCAGCGGCTCCTCGGGCGGGGCGCCGCGACCGCCTGCGCCACCCCAGAATCCGGCTTGTTTCCGGGTAAGTTGGCCGGAAACCTGCACTTCGGCTGTTTGCTCCACAGCCAGGGCCGCGGATCCCGTCGCGCTGAACGCGCCTCCTCCTTCGGCGGTTTTGACGAACATCTGCGCGACGGTTCTAAGGCCGATGATTCCCATCTTCTCGAGCTCCTCCACGACATTGTTCAAATCGCGTGGGGGCGGTTCGCCGCCGTCGCCCGTCGTCAGCCACACCACGCGCACCTGCACATCCTCCGCCGTCCGATGTTCCGCCGGCGGGGCTTGCTCCGGTGCTTCATCCAGCCGCAACAGCAGCGCCTCGATCGTGGCCAGCGCCCCGGGCCGGCCGTGGGCGAGCACCGTGTTAGTGACCGGCTCGACTGCAATCTTGACATCCGGGTCGGCGACGAGCTCCGACAGTAGTTTCTGAAGCGGCGCGTCGGCCGCGATGTTCTTCAGTGCGAACACTTTGATTTCGGCGTCGTCCGCTCGATCGGGCTGGTCGAGCACCTTGATGATGTCCGCGACTTGCTTCAGAACCTCATCGGTCCCCCGCACGATGAGCGAATTGGTGCGCGGGTCGGCCGTAACCGTTTCGGCTGCGCCGAAGACCAACGCCTGGCGCGGATCGCGCAACAGATCGCGGAGCACGACTGCGGCTTCCTCCGCGGCGGCATGCTGGAGAGGAAAGATGCTGAACTGCGTCGGCGCGGCCGCCGGACGCGAATCCTCGCGGTCGCCGCCTCGCCCGGCCGCTGGCTCTTGCGACGTCGCCGGGACGGACGTCAGCAACAGAAGAATCGCGGCCGAGAGGATAAAGCGCGGCAGTCGTCGATCGTTCATGACGGGTCCCTTTCTGGAGCGGTTAGGCAAAGGGGATTCTCGGAAGCCG
>JAHWKS010000671.1 GCA_019347795.1 Planctomycetota bacterium
TATCAAACGCTACGACGCGGAGTTGAAGATGAGCCGGGCGGAAGCCGAGATGGCGCAACTGGCGCACTCGTTCAACTTCGATGTAACTACGGACTTCGGCCAGATCGAGCAGGTGCTCCAGGACCAGATCAGCATGAACCGCGCCAAGACCCGCGTGGCGGCCGATCTCTCCGAAGAAGGCCTCGTGGACGTGCAGCGGGAGCAGGCGATGGAGGCCGCGATGGCGGACCAGGCCCTCCGCGAGTTCGAGGTGGAGATGGGCCTGGTGACCCCCGAGACTGCCGGCGTTCAATCCGCCGAGAAGCAGCTCGGCCCGGTCGAGAAGCAAACGCAGGTGGAGGGATAGTTGGAGTCCGCGCGTTGGAGTTCACGCTTCAGCGTGCTCGGATTCTCGGCTTCCTCGATTCACCGTGCACGAACGCGAAACAGCCTGAAGGCTGGACTCCAACAGGACGGGCGACATGGCGAGCAATCCCTACGAGAGTCCGGAAACGCCGGGCGACCCGCCGGCCGAGAAACCGCCGCAGGGGCAATTTCGGCTTATCGAATTGCTCGCGGTCGTCGCCGTCATCGCGGTCTTGATCGCCCTGTTGCTTCCGGCCCGCCGAACCGCTCGAGAGGCAGCGCGGCGCATGTCCTGCAGCAACAACCTCAAGCATATTGGGCTCGCATTGCACAACTACCATGACGAGTACGGAGTTCTTCCCCCGGTCTACACCGTCGATGCGGAAGGCAATCCGCTGCATAGCTGGCGAACGCTGCTTCTGCCGTATATGGAGCAAAAGGCGTTGTATGAAAAGATCGATCTCTCCAAGCCTTGGGATGATCCTGCGAACGAGGAAGCCTACGAAACCCGGATCGAGGCATATCAGTGCCCTTCGGCCGATTGTCCGCCGACGCATACAACCTATCTGGCCGTTGTCGGCCCCAATGCCTGCTTCCGCCCAAGCCAGCCCAGACGACTCTCCGAGATAACCGAGAACGGCGGTCAGACCCTGATGGTGGTGGACGTAGAATCCCAGCGACACGTCCACTGGATGTCGCCCAACGATATCGGCGAGCGCTGGATCGTCAATCTAAGCACGGCCGAGGGTTTACCGCATCCCGGCGGCGTTCAAGCGGTATGCGCCGACGGCAGCGTTCGCTTCGTGAGCTCGGAAACGAAACCTGGCGCGCTGCGGGCGCTGACCACGATCGACGGAGACGACGACGCCGTCGCTCAAGAGGCGGATTGAATTGACGCCGCATGTCGGACGGGCCGGTTGATCAACTGAGTTGACTCGAAAACCAGGAGGGGCCCGAGCCAACTTGCCCAGGAAAACGGATAGAGCCAGAGGGCGGCGCCCCAGAAATGCGGCGCCCGTCCCCGCAGAAAATCCGATTTAAGAGAAACTTCAGAACTGTTTATAAATCGTTCTGACCCGTTTTCTTCCGTCCGACCCGTTGTCTTCCGTCCGTTTTCTTCCGTCGAGCCGTCGCAGCGGTGACTGGCGAGCGACTAGGGCGCCTTAGCCGCCAGCGCTTCGCGGGCGGCGGCGAGGGTGGCGTCGATGTCTTGCTCCGTGTGGGCCGCGGAAACGAAGAGGGCCTCGTACTGGCTGCAGGGGAAGTAGACGCCGCGGTCGATCAGTCCCCAGAAGAATCGGGAGTAGGCCTTCGTGTTGCAGCGGCTGGCGATGTTCCAGTCGGTGACCGGCTCGGAATGGAAGAACAACGTCATCATGCTGCCGACGCGGGCGATCGTGTGCAGAATGGAATGCTCTGTCGCCGCGTCGTCCAATCCTTGAGCCAAGCGCGCGCTGAGGTGCTCGAGTTGTTCGTACGGCGGCTCGTCGCGGAGCGTTCTGAGCGTGGCGATGCCGGCGGCGGTGGCGAGCGGGTTGCCGCTCAGCGTGCCGGCCTGGAAGACCTTTCCCGCCGGGAGTACGTGATCCATGATCTCCGCCTTCCCGCCGTAGGCCCCGATCGGCAGTCCGCCGCCGACCACCTTCCCCAGCGTCGTCAGGTCCGGCTCAAAGCCGTAGAGCGCTTGGGCGCCCCCGTATGCGACGCGGAAGCCGGTCATCACTTCGTCGGCGATGAGCAGCGCTCCGTGCTTTGTCGTCAACTTGCGAAGCGCCGTCAAAAACGCCTCGCTGGGAACGACGCAACCCATATTGCCCACCACCGGCTCGAAGATCACTCCGGCGATCCGCGGGCCGTGCTCGGCGAAGGCGGCCTCCAGTCCCGGCGCGTCGTTATAGGAAAGCACGAGCGTGTCCTTCGTCGTCCCCGCAGTCACGCCCGGCGAGTTGGGGACGCCCAGCGTCGCCGCCGAGCTGCCGGCCGCCACCAGGAGGCTATCGACGTGGCCGTGATAGTTCCCCGCGAACTTGACGATCACGTCCCGCCCCGTGTAGCCGCGGGCGAGGCGGATGGCGCTCATCGTGGCCTCGGTGCCGGAGTTCACCAGCCGCACCTTTTCCACGGACGGAACCGCGTCGATGATCAGCTCGGCCAGTTCATTCTCAGCCTCGGTGGGGGCGCCGTAGGTAAGCCCGCGATCGACCTGCCGGTGCAAAGCCTCGACCACGCGCGGATGCCGGTGCCCGAGGATCATCGGTCCCCACGAGCTGATGTAATCGAGGTAGCGGTTGCCGTCCACGTCGTACAGCCACGCCCCCTCGCCCCGCTCGAAGACAAGCGGCGTCCCGCCCACGGCGCCGAACGCGCGCGCCGGGCTGTTCACCCCCCCGGGCATCAATCGCTGAGCGGCGGAGAAGACGGCTTCACTTCGCGTGCGGGTCTGGCTGGCGGTCGACATGAGCTTCGGGAAGGCGGGTTGTGCGGTCGAGGGGAAAGCGATTTATTCTAAGCGGTCGCGGGCGCCGTGTCAGACCCTCGTCCGAATCAACATCCCCACACTCAGACGCATCGAATGGCCGACGCTTACATCACGCTTTCGCGTCGCGAGAACCAGGCTCGCGGACTGGGGCAGTTCGCCATCGACTTCCTGGCCGGCCGGTTGGGCGAGCCGGGCGAGGCGGCGCCGGCGCGGGTGGAGCAATTCCACGTCGATAGCATCGCCTGCGCCGTCGCCGCGCTCGCCATCGGCGCCAATGCTCCGCGCGTCCTGCGGGAAGAGGCGATGGATTATCCAGCCGCGTCACACGGCTCGGGCGCCGTCTGCTTCGGTTCGACGAAACGGGTCCGGCTGGAGAAAGCGATCGTCGCCAACTGCTCTGCGGTGCGAGAGCTGGACGCCAACGGGACCAACTTCGGTTACAACCCTCGCACCGGAGATCAGCGAGGCGAGTTCGGACACAACGACTTTTATCCGGTCGTTCTCGCCGCCGCGGGAATTCGAGGCTGGGACGGTCGCGCGACGCTCCGCGCCATGCTGCTGCTCGATGAAATTCGTGGGCGGCTGGCGGAGGTGTTCGCACTCAAGGACCACAAGATCGACCACGTCGTTCACGGCGCCATCGCCTCGGCCGTCGTGTACGGGGCGATCATGGGCGCGACGGCCGAGCAGATTGAAGCGGCGATCGGAATGACGGTCGCCCATTACATTCCCTTTCGGGCGATCCGCGCGGGGCATCAGCTTTCGGACTCGAAGGGCGCCTCGGCCGCGATCAGCGCGGAGGCGGCCGTGCTCTCGGTGCAGCGGGCGATGCGCGGCTTTGTGGGACCGGCGGACATCTTCCGCAATCCGCAGGCGATCTTCTGCCTCTTCGAGCCGCCCGGCGAGACGGACTCCAGCCCCTTCGACCTCACGCTCACCGCCGGCGGCGACGACTTCGCCGTGATGGGCATGCACTTCAAGCTGGGGCTTAACGAGCACCAGTCGGCCGGCGCCATTCAAGGGCTGATCGACCTATTAGGCCGGCATCCGCAAGTCGCCGCGGATGTGGAGAAGCTCCAGCAGATTCGGATCACCATTTACGAGCCGGCCTTCAGCATCATCGGCGATCCGGCGAAGCGCGATCCGCGCACCCGGCAAAGCGCCGATCACTCGATGGTCTACATCATCGCCACATTGCTCCGCAAAGCCCACGAGACG
>JAHWKS010000672.1 GCA_019347795.1 Planctomycetota bacterium
GCGCCGCGGCTTGAATGAGCCGCGGCGCCCGGTGTTCATATATCGCCTTTCGCTTCCGTGGAAGGCGACATTGCTTCAACGCGTTTAGTTCCGCCGTCCGCGGCCGCCTCGATCTCCGCGATCGCGTCGACCGCGGTCTCCGCCGCCACGTTCTCCGCCGCCACGGTCGCCGCCCCCACGTTCTCCGCCTCCTCCCCCTCCGCCGCCGGCGCCGGCGGGGACGCGGTCATCGGGGAGGCCCAGCTCTTGCAAAGCGCGCTTGCGGCTGAGCTTCACGCGGTCGTGGTCGTCGATGTCGATCACCAGCACCTTCAGCTCATCCCCCACGTTGCAAACGTCGGTGACGCTGGAGACGTACTCGCTGGACAACTCGCTGATGTGGCACAGCCCGTCGCGGCCGGGGAGGATCTCGACAAAGGCGCCGAAGTCCTTCACGCTGGCCACGCGGCCGTTGTAGATCTTGCCGATCTGCACGGTGGCGGTGCAGGCCTCGATCTGGGCCAAGGCCGCCTCGGCCCACTCGCGGTTGGTGCTGGCCACGGTGACCCAGCCATCGTCGTCCACCTCGATCACGGTGCCGGTGGACTCCTGGATGTGCCGAATGTTTTTCCCGCCGGGGCCGATCAGGGCGCCGATCTTGTCGGGCTCAATCTTGGTGCGCAACAGCCGCGGGGCGTGGGCGGAGATGTCTGTCCGCGGCTCGCGGATCGCCGAGAGCATCTGGCGAAGGATGTGAATCCGCGCCTCGCGGGCTTGCGCCAGCGTCTGGCGGATAATCTCTTCGTGGATGCCGTCGATCTTCAGGTCGAGCTGGATGCCCGTAATCCCGCGCTGCGTGCCGGCGATCTTGAAGTCCATGTCGCCGTGGTGATCCTCGTTGCCGAGGATGTCGGTGAGCAGCACCCACTGCTCGTCGGACTCCTTCACCAGGCCGATCGAGATGCCGGCCACCGGATCGCTGATCGGCACGCCGGCGTCCATCAGCCCCAGCGTGGCGCCGCAGACGCTGGCCATCGACGAGGAGCCGTTAGACTCCAGAATGTCGGAGATGACCCGCACCGTGTAGGGGAACTTGTCCACCGGCGGCAACACGGGGTTGACGCTCCGCTCGGCCAGGGCGCCGTGCCCGATTTCCCGCCGGCCGGGGCCGCGAATCGGCTTGGCCTCCCCCACCGAGAACGGCGGGAAGTTGTAGTCGAGCATGAACTTCTTCGAGTATTCCTCGAAAAGCGTATCGACCCGCTGCTCGTCGCGGCCGGTGCCGAGGGTCACCGAGATCAGGGCCTGCGTCTCGCCGCGCTGGAAGACCGCTGAGCCGTGGGTGCGGGGCAAGACGCCCACTTCACAGTGGATGTCGCGGACCGTGGAGCGGTCGCGGCCGTCGGAGCGCGTGCCCCCGAGGATCAAGTCCCGCACGACGCGCTGCTCCACGCGATCCCAGACGTTGGCCAATTCGCCGTGCGGGACCGCATCCGGCCCCGACGGATCGGGAATCAATTCCGCGACGACGCGATCCTTCAACTCGCGAACCGCATCCGCCCGGGCCTGCTTGCCCGGCGTCTGCTGCGCGGCGCGGAGTTGATCGTAATAGGCGTTCTTGACCCGATCGTATAGACCGCTGTCGGGCGGCGCGACGTACTCCCCCTTCACGACGCCCACCTTGTCGTACAACTCCTGGTGCAGGTCGCAAACCTCTTTCACCAGATCGTGGGCGAAGTTGAGCGCCTCCATCATCTCGTCTTCGGGCATCGCCCGGGCGAAGCCTTCGATCATCAGCACCGACTTCTTGTTGCCGGAGACGATCAGGTCGAGATCGCTCTCCTCAAGATCCTCACCCGACGGGAATGCGACCAGCTTGCCGTCCACCCGTCCTACGCGGACCGCGGCCAGCGGGCCGTTGAAGGGGATCTTGGAGATGTGCAGGGCCGCCGCGCAGCCGTTCATGGCCAGCACGTCGGGGTCGTTCTTGCCGTCGTGCGAGAGGACGATGCTCTGGCACTGAACCTCATCCTTGAACCACTCGGGAAAGAGCGGGCGAATCGGCCGGTCCATCAGCCGCGAGGTGAGGGTCTCTTTGGTGCTGGGCGGTCCTTCGCGCTTCTTGAAGCCTCCCGGGAACTTGCCGGCCGCGGAGGTCCGCTCGCGGTAGTCGCACATCAGGGGGAAGAAGTCGATGCCGGGCCTCGGGGCGCCGGTGACGGCGGTGTTGAGCACCATCGTTTCGCCGTAGCTGACCACGACGGCCGCATCGGCTTGCTTCGCCAGAAAGCCGGTTTCGAACACCAGCGTGGCATGCCCAATTTGCTTTTCGACACGTACTTTCACTGTCCTACATTTCCTTCAAGGTGCGTTTCGGGGGGCAGAGTAGTAGGCACACTCCGTGTGCCGTCACAAGAACGGCACACGGAGTGTGCCCATTACTTTGAGCGCCCAGCGGCGAGAGAAGAGGCGCCGACGCGATCGCTCCAGAGATCCCGGCCGCCATCCGTGCCGGGAAAGCGAGCATTCAAACCGTTACTTGCGGATCGAGAGCCGCTGAATGATATCCAGGTAGCGCTGGGGATCCACGCGCTTGAGATAGTCCAACAGGCGGCGACGCCGGCTCACCAGGGCCAACAGGCCCCGCCGGCAGGCATAGTCCTTCTTGTGGGTTTGCATGTGCTCGGTCAGGTTATTGATCCGCGTCGTCAAGATCGCGATCTGCACCTCGGGCGAGCCGGTATCGCTATCGGCCCGCTGGTACTCTCCAATCAAAACCTGTTTCCGCTCTTTCGTAATCGTCATCTGCTACCGTAAGTCCTTCGCGGGGGCGGACGCTCAAGGGACCGCCTCGTGGGCTACTTCTCCTTACCTGCTTGCCGCCAAAACTGAACAAACTTACAACACATACGCTAACTCAAAAGAAACAATCTACCAGCCCCCCGGCTTTTTGCAACCACAGATGCGCGGTTTTTGGCCGGCGCCAAATGGTTGGCCGGGGCGGGGGCATCGGGGATAATGAACGCGGCTCGGCTGACGAATTCGGTGGAGGTGAGTGGCGTGAGCGCGGCGACTATTCAGGCCCAGGAGCACGCGGCTCGAACGCGGCTGGAGTCGCTGCGCAGCGAGTTGACGGAGCGGCTGGACGAGCTGTACCTGGAATCGGCGGCCTGGAGCGCCCGGCCGATTCGCATCGGGTTTCTGGGAGTCCGCGGCGCCTGCAAGTCGTCGCTGCTGGCGGCCTGGTACATGTTTGGGCGGGAGGGGCTGGGCTGCAGCGGCAACGCGCATGGACGCAACCGCGTCGATCTGCGACCCGACGAGGCCTCGATGGCGAAGCTCAAGGAGATCGCCGCAGATATCAGGCAAAACGGAACCGCCACTGCCACCGCAGAAGCTCGGCCGGAAGTGATTCGCTTCACGCTGCAAGTTGGCCAGGAGCGAGTCCACCTGGAGATGCTGGATTGCCCCCGTCCAGTGAAGCAGCTTCTTGAGCGGCGCGGCAGCGGTTAACGCCAAGTCGCCGCGACAGCGACGTGAGTTTGCGGGCAGCCCACGAAACAGTTAACGTAGTTTTGTCCGGCGAAAGGGATCCTGCGGAATCCTCACATAAGGGGCCAGTCCCATGCCGTCATCTTCGTTGCGGCAGTTGGCGCAGTTCCGTCTCCGCACATTGCTTGCGGCGCTCACGCTTCTCATTGTGGCGGGCAACGGCTTCCTCTTCTGGTGGCGGATGCCGTTCGATATCGAGCGCCGCACGACGACGTCGAGTTGGGACCTGCTTGAATACTTTCGCCGCCACGATATCGCCGTTCGCTTGGACAAATCTGCTTTCTCCGACAGCCTTGCGATTCTGGAAGCTTCCTCGACATGGGACTACGACTGGGGGGCATTAGGTCATGCGCTGGGCTTCGTTACTCGATGAATACCATCTCCGTTGCACCGAGCAGGAGGGAGAATTCCTGCTCCGCCCGCGCGGCGGTCCAACTTAGGCAACAGCGCTGAAATAACTTACCATCAGAAGGCCCACGGATAGCAGAGCCGA